>JBMYXJ010000599.1:0-2388 GCA_049608285.1 Mycobacterium sp.
CAACGCCGCCTGCTGGGCGCCGACATCGTCGAGCAACCCGACCAGGTCGGCGCTGAGTTCGGTAACCGTATAGGCGTCAACTGCGGCTGGCCTGTCGGAACCGCCGTAGCCGCGCTGGTCGGGCGCCAGCACGTGATATCCGGCCTCGGCAAGCGCGAGTACCTGGTGACGCCACGAGAACGCCAGCTCGGGAAAGCCGTGGCAGAGCACCACCACCGGTCTGCCAGGCTCTCCGGCCTCGGTCACTCGCAGTCGAACGCCGTTCGTCTGCACCATCCGCGTCCGCATCCTCCCAGCCAACCAGAGCCCTCCGAGAACTCCGGGGTCAGGCCGAGATTCCCTCCGGGGAACTGCCGGACGTTGGTGTAGCGGTAGCCTGGACTATTCCAGCTGTGCGTATTGGAAGGATTTGGCCGATAGTCCGACTGTTGGCCGTGGGTATCAATGAACCGAAAAAATGTGATCCGCACGCTCACTGCGATTGCTGTGGTGCTGTTGCTTGGGTGGTCCTTCTTTTATTTCAGCGACGACACCCGAGGGTTCAAACCTGTCGACACCACGGTGGCGATTGCTCAGATCAACGACGACAACGTCACCAGCGCGCAAATCGACGACCGCGAACAGCAATTGCGGCTGGACCTCAAGAACGGCAACGGCGACACCGAGAACAGCAAGAAAATCATCACCAAGTACCCGACCGGTTACGGGGTCACGCTGTTTGAGGCGCTGCAGGCCAAGGGCTCCAAAATTAATACCGTCGTCAACCAGAGCAGCATGCTCGGGACGCTGCTCATCTATATGCTGCCGCTGCTGCTGCTTGTCGGGTTGTTCGTGATGTTCTCCCGAATGCAGTCCGGAGGCCGGATGGGGTTCGGATTCGGTAAGTCCAAGGCCAAGCAGCTTTCCAAAGATATGCCGAAAACCACGTTCGCTGACGTTGCCGGAGTGGACGAGGCGGTCGAGGAGCTCTACGAGATCAAGGACTTCCTGCAGAACCCCTCGCGGTACCAGGCGCTGGGTGCCAAGATCCCCAAGGGCGTGTTGCTCTTCGGCCCGCCCGGCACCGGCAAGACGCTGTTGGCACGGGCGGTCGCGGGCGAGGCTGGTGTGCCGTTCTTCACAATTTCGGGCTCAGATTTCGTCGAGATGTTCGTCGGTGTGGGCGCCTCCCGGGTGCGCGACCTGTTTGAGCAGGCCAAACAGAACAACCCATGCATCATTTTCGTCGATGAGATCGACGCAGTAGGACGGCAGCGTGGGGCGGGCCTCGGCGGCGGTCACGACGAACGCGAGCAGACGCTGAACCAGCTGCTGGTCGAGATGGACGGTTTCGGTGAACGTGCGGGCGTCATCCTGATCGCTGCGACCAACCGGCCCGACATCCTCGATCCGGCGCTACTGAGGCCGGGGCGCTTCGACCGTCAGATTCCGGTCTCCAGCCCCGATCTGGCCGGTCGGCGGGCGGTGCTCAAAGTCCACTCGCAGGGTTTACCGATCGCACCCGACGCCGATCTGGACGGGTTGGCCAAGCGTACGGTCGGCATGTCCGGCGCTGATCTGGCCAATGTGATCAACGAGGCGGCGCTACTGACTGCCCGGGAGAACGGCACCGTCATCACCGGCCTTGCGCTTGAAGAGGCAGTTGATCGAGTTGTCGGCGGCCCGCGCCGCAAGAGCCGGATCATCAGCGAGCACGAGAAGAAGATCACCGCTTACCACGAGGGCGGGCACACCCTGGCGGCCTGGGCGATGCCCGACATCGAGCCCATCTACAAAGTCACGATTCTGGCCCGCGGCCGCACCGGTGGACACGCCATGTCGGTGCCCGAGGATGACAAGGGTCTGATGACGCGCTCGGAGATGATCGCGCGATTGGTTTTTGCGATGGGCGGTCGAGCCGCAGAGGAGCTGGTGTTCCGCGAGCCGACCACCGGAGCGGTGTCCGACATCGAGCAGGCCACCAAGATCGCCCGTGCGATGGTCACCGAGTACGGCATGAGCTCCAAGCTCGGCGCCGTGCGGTACGGCACTGAGCACGGAGACCCGTTCCTCGGCCGCACCATGGGAGCTCAGGCTGACTACAGCCATGAGATCGCGCAGATCATCGACGACGAGGTGCGCAAACTCATTGAGGCGGCGCACACAGAGGCATGGGAGATCCTCACTGAGTATCGCGACGTGCTCGACATCTTGGCCGGTGAGCTGTTGGAGAAAGAAACTTTGCATCGCGTCGAGCTGGAGGCCATCTTCGGTGAGGTGAAGAAGCGGCCTCGTTTGACCATGTTCGACGATTTTGGTGGCCGGGTGCCGTCGGACAAGCCGCCCATCAAGACCCCCGGTGAGCTGGCTATCGAGCGTGGTGAGCCATGGCCGAAGCCCGTTCCCGAG
>JBMYXJ010000600.1:0-2382 GCA_049608285.1 Mycobacterium sp.
CGACACGTTTGGCGATGTTGCCGTAGCCGATCAGACCGACTGTGCAGCCGCCGACATCGCGCACGGTTTCACCGAGAGTGGGGTCGGATGGCCAGCCGACGCCCGCCCGGGTGGCTCGATCGAGTTCCGGCAGCCGGCGCAGTGCGGCCAGCATCAGCAGCACGGCTCCCTCGGCTACCGACGCCGCGTTTGCGCCGGGCATGTTGGCGACGGCGATGCCACGCGCTGTCGCGACATTGACATCGATCGTGTTCACTCCGGCACCCATTTTGTGTACGAGCCGCAGCCGCTGCGCCTTGGCGAGGTCGTCGCCGGAGATGGGCCGCAGTACGTGCCAGATCACTTCGGCGTCGGGCAACTCGCGATAGAAGGTCTCGTCGTCGTCCTCGGCGCAGTACCGAATATCGAGCCAATCCTTCAGCGGAGCAAGGAATTCCAGCACCTTATCGCCGGGTGTGAAGTGAGCCAAAACTTTCAACAGACTGTCACCACCTGCGCGCGATCCACTCGGCGATAGTATCGGCCTTCTGAGTGCGGGCACCGGGCGTTGTGAAGTAGTGATCGGTGTCGATCGTGCATTGCGTTTTGTCGGAGCTGCCGAGCGCAGCGTATATCCGGCGAGCGTCAGAGGGGTACACACCGGTGTCCTGGTCGGCGTTGATCACCAGTGCTGGGCAGCTGATGCGGGCCAGGTGCGGTTCGGCGCGGGTTTGCGCGTAACGCAGGCTCCACATGCCTATCCAGCTGCGAAGCGTGCAGGCCGCGGCGATACCGTGGCTGGACCTGTTGGCCTTCACCGGCACGCCCGCATAGCACATGTTGGCGGGGCGTTTCGTCGGCTCGAGGGCCGGATCGATCATCCGCGGATCTGCCCAGGTGCGCATCACGGTGAACGGCCGGTCGGAGAATCCCGCGTCGCGCACTCTGACGAGTTCGGTCTCGGCCCAGTCCGTGATGGCCTCGTTCCTGGCAACCTGCGCGGCCCGATAGCGCTGCACGAACTGTTCATCGTAGGGCGGCCCGTTGCGCTCGTTGAACAAATCTAAGTCGGGATCGGTTGCGATGGCATCGCCTTCGTCCACGACCGCAGCATCCATCCACGCGGTCAGTACGTCGGGGCGTCCGGGGTGGGCGGCGCTGGCCACGTAGCCGTCGGCCGGAGGAAGATCATCGAGTCCGGCCGCGGGACGCATCCCGTCCAGCGGGGTGACATGTCGGTCCCCGGCGTTGGCTTGATAGGCGGCCATCAGTGATCCGCCGCCCGAATTACCCAGCAGGATCACCTTTTCGATGCCCTGAACTTCGCGAAGCCAGCGCACGCCGACACCGATGTCCACGAGCGCGTGGTCCAGAAGGAAGTTGCTCTCAAACCCGCGGAATCGAGTGTTCCACCCGAGGAATCCGATCCCGCGGGTAGCTAGGTAGTCCGCGAGATAGTGCTCGGAGAAATCGATTTGGTAGTGCGTCGCGATCATTGCCACCGTTGGCCTGCGATCAGCGTTGCGGTGGTACAGACCCTGGCACGGGTGGCCACCCGATCCGGCTTGACGCGCGGTTGGGGAATCCAGACCGACGAACTCTCTGGTGACCTGGGGTGTCCGGGACGACGCCGAGCCAGTCATGAATGTGACGCTGGGGTAGTCATGGATGTTGCGCCTCCTGGTGGTAGATAGTCCTGTAGAAGATCTCTGCGAGCGTGTTGATACAGGCGGTGTCGTCGACCTCGTGGCTGGGACAGATGTCGCCGCTGGGGCGGCTTGCCTGGCCGGACAGTTGCGTGTAGCAGAATTGATTGAGCATCGACACCAGCGCGACCGCGATTAGCCGTGGGTTACTGGCCGAGCAGAAGCCTTGCTGCTGAGCGCGTTTCACCATCGAGGTGATCAATCCGATGGGAAAAGAACAGATCTCGTTCCAGTACTCGGCGAAGTCGTCGCTGATCATCGCCATCTGCGACACGCTGATAATCTCAGCCAGCCTGTTCCGGTAGGTGTTCCAGTGCGCTGCGGCGACCTGATGCGAGATTTCCCAGTTGCTGAGTCCCGGCTGGGCGGCCGCCATCGAGCGTTCACGGGCTTCGTCGCGGAACCGCACCGCCCATTCCCGGACCATCGCCTCTTTGGAGTCGTAGTAGTTGTAGAACGAGGCAGTGGACCTGCCCGCTTCGCCGGCGATGTCGGCGATGGTGGCGGCCAGTATTCCTCTGCGCGTGACGACCGCACGGGCCGCTGCATCGATCGCGGCCTGCGTTTGGCGGCCACGCACTGTAGGTAACTGTTCACGGGTGCTGACTCCCAACGGATGCTGCACGCCGCGCTCTCGTTCACTCAACGGATGCTGCACTCCTCGCGGTCGTTGATTCCTGCGGACGTCGGCAGGAAA
>JBMYXJ010000601.1:0-2370 GCA_049608285.1 Mycobacterium sp.
AGCGCCTCGACGGTAGCAAGAGCGGTGTGGATTGCTCGTTCGCCGCGCTCAGGGCTGAGGAGGCCTTGAGCGACCGCGGCGCACAGTTCGTCGACATCGGCGATCTGCACTCCGGTGCCGGTATGAACGACTAGATCGAGGTAGAAATCCTCGCCTCGCCATCTCGTCGGTCCCGCTACGTACTCGCCGACGTCGAGGTAGAAATCCTGGTCGCGTTCGTGTCCGGGATTGAAGTGGAACACCGTGACACGAAGTCCCAGCGCCGGCAGTAACCACGATTCGATGTAGTGGAACTGCGTCCGTCCCGGGGTAGGTCTGGCCATGTACAGGCCCCATGGCTGGACGGTGTAGACGTCGACAGCTCTGACGACCCCCTTGGGGTCGGTGTTGGTGTTGGCCGCTAGGTCGAATGTCTCTTGCTTGGGAGGATGGATACCGACCAGAATATGCCGCGAGCGGGCAACTGCGGGATGATCGCGGGACCCGACAGGCCCAGAATTTGTCGGGGCCGCGTTCTAGGCTGGCGAGTATGGCCTTTGCGACTGAACACCCCGTGCTCGCGCACTCGCAGTACCGCGACGTGGACGAGATCGTGCGCGAAGGCGGCCGCTTCGAGGTGGTCAGTGAATTCGAGCCTGCCGGCGATCAGCCGGCAGCGATCGAGCAGTTGGAACGGCGGATCCGCGCGGGAGAGCGCGATGTGGTCTTGCTGGGGGCCACGGGCACCGGCAAATCGGCGACCACGGCATGGCTAATCGAGCGTCTCCAACGCCCCACCTTGGTGATGGCTCCGAACAAGACGCTGGCGGCCCAGCTGGCAAATGAGCTTCGGGTGATGTTGCCGCACAATGCGGTCGAGTACTTCGTCTCGTACTACGACTATTACCAACCCGAGGCCTACATCGCCCAGACAGATACCTACATCGAGAAGGACAGCTCCATCAACGACGACGTGGAGAGGCTGCGTCACTCGGCGACTTCCAGCCTGCTGTCGCGCCGTGACGTCGTGGTGGTGGCGTCGGTGTCCTGCATCTACGGCCTGGGCACCCCGCAGTCTTACCTGGACCGTTCCGTTGAACTGAACGTCGGCGACGAGGTCCCCCGCGATGGGTTGTTGCGACTGCTGGTCGATGTTCAATACGACCGCAACGACGTGGCGTTCACCCGAGGATCGTTCCGGGTCCGCGGCGACACCGTCGAAATCATTCCTTCCTACGAGGAACTCGCGGTCCGCATCGAGTTCTTCGGCGACACGGTGGAGGCGCTGTACTACCTGCACCCGTTGACCGGTGACATCGTCCGCAAGGTTGATTCGCTGCGCATTTTCCCGGCCACGCACTACGTTGCCGGCCCCGAACGGATGACTCAGGCGATCTCGACCATCGAGGCCGAACTCGAAGAGCGCCTGGCCGAGTTGGAGGGGCAGGGCAAGCTGCTGGAGGCTCAGCGGCTGCGGATGCGCACCAACTACGACGTCGAGATGATGCGGCAGGTCGGATTTTGTTCCGGGATCGAGAACTATTCCCGTCATATCGACGCCCGCCCCGCCGGATCGGCGCCAGCCACCTTGCTCGACTATTTTCCCGAGGATTTCCTGCTCGTCATCGATGAGTCGCATGTCACCGTGCCCCAGATCGGTGGCATGTACGAGGGTGACATGTCGCGCAAACGCAACCTCGTCGACTTCGGATTCCGGCTTCCATCTGCAGTCGACAACCGGCCGCTGACATGGGAGGAGTTTGCCGACCGGATCGGCCAGACGGTGTATCTATCGGCCACCCCGGGTGCGTTCGAGCTGAGTCAGGCCGCCGGCGAGTTCGTCGAGCAGGTGATCCGCCCAACCGGCCTGGTAGATCCGCACGTCATCGTCAAGCCGACAAAGGGGCAGATCGATGATCTGATCGGGGAGATCCGCAAGCGCACCGAAGGTAACGAGCGTGTTCTGGTCACCACACTGACGAAGAAGATGTCCGAAGACCTCACCGACTACCTGTTGGAGATGGGGATCCGAGTCCGCTACCTGCACTCCGAGGTCGATACGTTGCGCCGCGTCGAGTTGCTGCGCCAGTTGCGGCTGGGGGAGTATGACGTGCTCGTCGGAATCAATCTTCTTCGTGAGGGACTCGACCTTCCCGAGGTGTCGCTTGTCGCCATTCTCGACGCAGACAAGGAAGGCTTCCTGCGCTCACCGCGCAGCCTGATCCAGACAATCGGGCGCGCTGCGCGAAACGTCTCGGGCGAGGTGCACATGTATGCCGACACGATGACCGATTCGATGAAACAGGCCATCGACGAAACGGAGCGGCGGCGCTCCAAGCAGATCGCGTTCAACACCGAGCACGGTATCGATCCAAAACCATTGCGCAAGAA
>JBMYXJ010000602.1:0-2369 GCA_049608285.1 Mycobacterium sp.
CACGGTTGCGACAACTTACGAAAGGATCACGACACGGCGCGGCGTGCGACATAGCGGTCGCGGAGGGGCTGAACATAGCGGGTTATGAGCGTCTACAACGCTGTTGAGGCTGCGAAGTTGTGCGGAGTGAGCCTGCGGACTGTCCAACGCAAATCTGCGCAGCTAGAGGCTGCCGGAGCGTGGAAAGACACCAGCGGTCAATGGCAGATTCCGATGGCGGCGATGCGTACAAGTGGGTTGGTGCCTGGACGCCCGACAGGTCCTGACCCGGTGCCGCGTGACACAGCGATGCGACAACGCGACAGTGCCGACAGCGTCACCGCCGTCATCGCGCGGTACAAGGCGATTGAGCAGCAGATGGTGGCGGACTTGGCCGAATGGCGTCGCCGTGCCGAGGTCGCCGAGGCCCAGGCCGCTGAACGGCAGAAGACCATCGAGATCCAGGACCGGGCGATGCGCATGCTCGAGAATGGGCAGCAGCCAGCGACGAGCAGCACTCCGGTGATGCAGCCTGCATCACCGGAACCGCCTCCCGAGCCGCCGCCGGCGGTCCGCCGGCCTTCCTGGTTCCGTCGCCGCCGTCCACAGCCGGTGCACAACTGATCGACTCCGCGCCGCCCACCCAAAAATTCAGCTATTGGCACATTGGCAAAAGGTTTTTTGCAAGAACCTGCGCGTCCCCGACTTGGCGGACTAGCTGGCCTGTTCGGGCGTTGAAGGTTGGCGCATTCGCTCCCACGTCCAGTGCGCGATCTTTCTCGCTGTTCGCTCAACTTCGCGGTAATCGGCGTCGGGCCATTGCGCTGGGCGGTCGGCCGATCGGTCCTTTTGTTGACTGGAACTGCTTTCTAGCCAGTCGATGGCCAACGTGTGCAGGTGATTTTCGAAGGCTTGAAGGTCATCGAAGTCGTGGTGGAGCTGGTAGGCGATGTGTCGCAGTTGCACGAACAGCATTTTGCTGTCGACGGTAGGTCTCATTCGTTGGGCCATTCTCCGAGTCGTTTGGCGTCGGCTAGTAGCCGTCCGGCGTAGCTGATGTGCAGGTCCATCTCCTCGGCAATCTCTCGATACTTGAGGCCTTGGAGGCGGAGCTTGACTGCCTGAGCACGGCGTTCACGGGCACGGGCTAGGAACTCGGCCCGAGGTTCGGCGATTAGTCGCCTGATCGTGCGGTCGGTTACCCCGAACCGTTCAGCAGCTTCCCTGGCCGTCATCTTGCGCCGGGCCGCCATCTCAGCACCCATTCACATCACCTCCGAAGCCAAATCTGCCACGGTCAGTTTCGCCCGTTGCCGGTTCAATGCCGAGCGTGCGGCACGGCGTTCTTGCGACCATTTTTGCCCTCGTCGGGCTTGTCGTCTCGAAAAGCTTTGCGCGGCTGTGTATTTGATGTTGCGCCAGGTCCATCGTGCGATGGACCGACCGAGCCCGGCGACTTCGGTGTGAGTGAGCGGGCCACGGTCGGGGTAGAGCCGCTCGATGTCGACGATGTTGCGGTCCCAGGCGTAGGCCTGCACGACTTCCTCCCACTCGACGGGGTCGGTGTAGTCGCTGCGACGCGGATAAGACCACTTACGCACGAAGTTGAACAGGTCGACGTTGCGTCCGATGTTGCTAGAGCGGATCGCTGCCCGGTTGTCGTAACGGGGCAGTGCCCCCAGTTCGTCGAGGGCCGCGGCGAGCTCGCGCAGCCCGTACACGGCGGTGTCCGGTCCCCAGAGCGTCAGATGATCGGTGTGCAGGGGGTTCTTGGTGATGTACCCGGTGTAGCCGACGTCGCCGCCCAGGACATCGCGCATCCCGGCCTCGATGCGGGCCAGCAGATTGACCGGACGCCGACGCCCGGCGTCGGTCAGGCACACCGGGCAGCCCAAGGCGTAGCAGATGTGCCCGGCCCCGGTGCCGCGATTCAGTGCGGTGTACGACGGAGTCGGTAGGCCCAGCAGGCCGGGCAGTTCGTCAGCGTCGCTGGTGTCCACATCGGTAATCACCATCGACTGCAACACCCCGGTCGCCTGGGCCTCGACGTAGGGATACCCCAGTGCCTTCTGACGCGTCATCCGCGCGGTCCACGGGTTCGGACCCTTGACCGTTCCGGCCCGTGGACGGGAGGGCTTCCAGGCGCCGGGGAACGAGAACGCCAACTGCTCGGTCATCCGCCCCAGAATGGCCGTCGGCACTCGCTTGAGCGGGGTAGGACACGCCGCAAAATCAACAAATTTTGTTCAGGTAGGAAACCCGAGCCTAAATCAGATATTCCCCGGAGGGGCCGTGAGCGGCTTTCTGCGGTCCCTGCACCCTCTCCCCGACCCGAAACCCTCTCGCTGCTCCCTCGTTCGTTTCTCGGGCTTCCCAGCCCCCCGTTAGGT
>JBMYXJ010000603.1:0-2362 GCA_049608285.1 Mycobacterium sp.
CACAGCCTCCAGGTATCAGACCCGCCCCCCTGTCGCTCGGCTCGACACCGGATTACGGCCGAAAGCACCGTCATCTCTGGCCGTCTTTGCGTCGTGGCACCGCTTGCACAGCGCTTGCCAATTCGACCTGGACCAGAACAGGGCATCGCCACCTTTGTGCGGCGTTATATGGTCAACTACTGACGCAGCGACCAATCGCCCGATATCCCAGCACTTGACGCACAAAGGGTGTTCCACGAGGAACAATGAGCGCGCCGCTCGCCATTTGTGCCCATAGCCGCGGCTCGCAGCCGTTCCCCGCCGCTCATCAATCCGCTTCGATTCGTCGCGCTTGTGCTTAGCGCAGAACCGGCCGCGTCCTACGGCTGGACATCCAGGTGCCGCGCAAGGCGTCCCCGGCGACCTTGGCACTATCGGTCAGAGACAACCGGGAAGACGACCGTGACACTGCTAGCAACCGCTGCTGTCCTGTAGTGGAGCGTGGCCGCGTAATCCTTCCCCACGATTAGAGTTTCCCCGTTTGCCTGAAACACACTAAACACAACCACGTCGCTGGATAGTGTTGGTGATGCTGGCGTCATGGTTCCGGCTGGCGTGGTGACTGACGTGGACCCGTCCCCAATAGCCAACGCGCTATCTAGGTCCGACTCGTCTACGCTGTAGTCCAAGACCGCCCCGACACCCGATAGATCAACTTCTATCTGGAGCACGCCATCCACATTAAGCGGGCCGACACGGACCGCGCTGGTCGAATTGGTCGGCCTCGTCGGCATCGGTTATTCGGCCGCCGCGTCCGCGATTTCGTAATCGAATGCGGGGACGGTAACGGTGCCGCCGCTGGTCAGGGCTTGCGACGTGCAGGTGGTCTTGAGTAGCAATTCGCTACTGTCGATGATGCACACATGGGCGGCCGTCCCGGTTGCATCGATATCGATGTCGGCCTGCTGCGACATGGTGAGCTTGCGCCCGGACGTGTCGCCGTTGGCCTTGGTGAAGTCGCCCGATGTGAGCGTATGGTCGGCCAGCGAGTTGGTGATCACCGCCGCTCTGTCGCCCGGATCGCCACTGCACACATGCAGCACGGGGCTGGTTGCGTTCTCGATGGCATCGAGCGCCGCGTCCATCACGCTATCGGCTATGAGGATCGTCACGATACGGCCTCCACGCTGGCGCTAACCTTCACATTCTGCGGCTCGATGCGATGCCGCCCACGGTAGATGGGTTGATCTTCGATCGGGTTCGCGCTGCGGTCATGGACCCATCCAGCCGCATGCCATGCCGCCACTTCGGCCTCGCTGTAGTCGGACGGGATGAGGATCTCTCCGGCCTGGAATTTCCGGTCGCCGTGCTTGAACGGCTCCACCACTTCGATTTTGTCTAGCATGTCCTCGCCTCAGTGAAGCACTACGTGATTGTCGTCGGCCATCACGATGACGCTGTTGCCGTCAGCCATCACGATGACGATGTTGCCGGCCGGCGTCGGCGGAATCGCTGACGGGTCCACCAATGTGATCGCCGCCACAATCTGCGCCTGAGTCAGACCGGACACGACCAGGGTGCTGGACTGGGTCAGGTCCAGCCCGCTCGCTACCGCCTGAGCCTGCAAGACGCTGGCGATTGTTAGCGAGGCCGAATTGCTAGCCGAAAGGGTTAGATCGGCCTCCACGGCTTGCGCCTGCTCGACGCTCGCAACGGCCAAGGTGCTGCCCTGGCCGAGCCCTAACGCGGCTTCGAGGGCTTGCGCCTGAGCAACGCCCGAAACGACCAGGGTATTGGCCTGCGACAGCCCGAGCGCGCCAGCTACGGCTTGGTCGCTCGCGATACTGGTCACTGAGAGATTGATCCCCGATGACAGCGTGACCGCCTCGACTACGTGCCCCTGCGTCAATCCCGCAATGGCTAGCACGTTCGCCTGGGCGAGAGACAACCCCCCCTCAACTTGCTGCGTCTGCTCGACGCCAGCGACCACGAGGGTGCTTCCAACACCTAGCGTGATGTCGGCCTCAACTGCGTGCGACTGCGATACGCCACTCACCGCGAGCGAGTGCGCCTGCGTCAAATCCAGCGCAGCCGCCACAGACTGCCCCTGCGCGATACCGACTAGCGATAACGTCACGCCACCAGACAGCGGCAGAAAGTAACTAACCCGGTCATCGACCAGATCCCAGCACGCAGTCCGGTCTAGCGCTTGGCGCATCTCGCCATCGCTCAAACCGCGCTCATAGAGCCACACGCGCCGAATGAGCCCCTCCCATTGCTGGTTCGCATGGTTCGCGTTGCCGATGCTCAGATTCGCGGTCGTCGTCGCTATCGTGAGCGAACTGGATGTCGTCGCGTAGGTGTCCCCGTCCAGCCAGAAATC
>JBMYXJ010000604.1:0-2360 GCA_049608285.1 Mycobacterium sp.
GTGCCAACATCACCCCGACGAAAGCCCAGAACAGCCCCAGGTATTGGTCCACGGTCTTCTCCAGCGCGTGGGTGTCGGTGTAGGCCAGCACACCCGGCAGCCCAGTGATATCCCTGCGAAGATCTTCCGGGTCGGTCTCCGCGCTGAATTGAAGTAGATACTGGTTGGCGGGCTGGCCGGTTATCGAGCTGGCGGTCGCTTCAGTGGCATACAACGGGGTTCCCAGAGGTTCATCGAGTAGCCCGGCCAGCCGAACCTGTTGTGGTGCAGCGCCCTTGGGTATTACCGTGAGTTCCGAACCCACTTCCACGTCGAGGCGATCCGCCAGGCCCGACCCGGCGAGCACACCGTTTTCAGGCAGCGACACGTGGCCACCGCCCGCAGCACGAAATCCGTGCATGGACGTATTCCGAACGAAGCCGGTCAGTGAGGTTGAGTAGGTGCGCCCGTTAGCCTTCACGGTCACCTGGGCGGCGCTGCTGGGTTCGACTTCAGTCACCCCCGGCAGGGCTTTGAGCACTCCGCCGATACCTTGGGCCCCCGGCGCGACGAGTACGGATGCGTCTTCGCGCTGAACGTCGGCGAACTGGATGTCCAGCATCTTGCGCATGCTGGTCACCATTCCGATCGAGGCCAAAACCAGCACCAGCGCCAGCACGCTGCCGATCATGGTGGCAACGGTTCGACGCTTACTGCGAGTCAGGGACCGCAAAGCGAGCTGGACGACAGCAGGCATCCGCCACCGGGCACTCAGCCGGGTCAGCGGTCCCATCTGCGTCGTCGAAACGGTGTCGCCGCGCATGGCTTCTGCGGGCGGGATGCGAGAAGCGCCGATCGCCGGCACGAGGGCCGCCACGATGCCGGCGATCAGACCCAGCAGGAACCCGATGACCGCGGTACTGACGTTATGGCTGACAACGGTGTCGGGTATCCCGATCGCCGCTGTGTAGAAGCTGGTGACTAGCGATGTCGCCGCCATTCCGAGCACCACACCCAGCAGTGCCCCGATACCGGCGACGATGGCGCCGTACCAAAGGTAATGCCTAACGACCGCCACCGGCCGTGCGCCCATCGCGAGCATGGCCCCCATGATCCGTCGTTCGCTGCGGACGACCCTTGTGACCACCACGTACTGGGCGATCGCCGCGGCAGTCAAGAACAGCACCGGAAAGCCCACCGCGAGTTCGGAGAACCCGTCGAGGTCTTCATTCAGTGCTGCGTTGGAAGATTGGTCTTCGCGGGTCTGCACGTCGATCGCCCCGTGCGACATCAGCAGTCGCTGCACTCGGTCTCTGTCGGCTCGCGTTGTGCCGCTTGCCATCTTGACCAGCGTCTGATTTCCCTGCGGGAGTCCGGCCAGCTGGGCCGCCTGGTTCTGCGGTGCGAACACCACGGCGAAGGCGTGCGGGTCGGGCAGAATGTCCTGCCGGTTGCGGGCCGGCCATAAATACTCCGGCGACAGCGCCACCCCGGTGACCACGACACTCCGCCATTCGGTGCCGTCGTAGGCTTTGAGGCGGTCCCCGGGTGACAGGCCGAACGTTTCCGCGGCATGTTTCTCGACTGCGACCTCACCCGGCGTCGCTGGGTCCGGTGCCCGCCCTGCCGTGAGCTCGATACCGTTGACGGCGCCTTCGGCGGTGCCCAGCCCCACGACCCTGCCCAGTAGCTTGGTGCCATCAATATCGAGGGGGACGTCAGCCTGAGTGCGGGTGGCCACCTGCGCGACACCGGGGACGGCGCTGGCGATCGCCGCAAGCTCCTTGGGGTCGCCCCCGGATGCCGTCAGATCAGCGAAATGCAACCGGTCGTAGGTCTGATTATAGGAGTCGGACAGATTACGGAACGAGTCATAGCTGGCGATGAACAGCATCACGCCAAGCATGACGGTTATCGCGATGGCGGCCGATTGGCCTGCTCGGCGGCGCAGATCACGTCCGGTCTTGCGGAGCAGGATCGAGCCGGCGCGTCGGGCTGCTTCATGACGTCCCACGCTGTCACCACCGCACGTCGGCCGCTTCGGCCGGGTTCTGGTTGCGCCGATCGTCCACGATTACACCGTCCCGCATATGAACGACACGGTCGGCAACTTCGGCGGCCACCTTGTTGTGCGTAACCATAATTACGCCACGGCCATCGGATCGGTTCGCCTGCTGGAGCAGCCCGAGAACTCGCTGTCCGGTAGTGACATCGAGTGCCCCCATCGGCTCGTCGGCCAATAACAGATCGGGATCGGCAATCAGTGCGCGGGCGATCGCCACCCGTTGCTGCTGGCCGCCCGACAACTGCCCGGGAAAGTTGCGGGTGCGTTCTGCCAATCCCATGAGTGCGAGCAGTTCGCCGGCGCGGCCCCGGTCGCC
>JBMYXJ010000605.1:0-2358 GCA_049608285.1 Mycobacterium sp.
GAAGGACCGGATGCCAGGAGTATCGATCACCCACCCGCCGAACTCCAAGGGTAAGGCCACCGACTGCGTCGAAGTATGCCGGCCTTTGCCGACGCCGGTCACCACGCCGGTCGCCCGTTCTGCTTCGGGGACAAGGCGATTCACCAAAGTGGACTTGCCCACTCCGGAGTGTCCGAGGAGGGCGGTGACCTTGTCGGCCAGCAGGGACACGACTTCGTCGAGTTGGTCACCGCGGCCGGCGGTAATGGTGGTCAGATCGAGGTCGGCGAACTGCGCGGCGAACGGCCCTGACGGTGCGAGATCGGTCTTGGTTAGACACAAGATCGGTTCGAGCCCACCGGCGTAGGCGGCGATCAAGGCGCGTTCGACCAGGCCCGCTCGCGGCGGGGGGTCGGCAAGCGCAACGACGATCAGCAGTTGGTCGGCGTTGGCCACGAAGACCCGCTCTGTCGGATCGGTGTCATCGGCGGTACGGCGCAGGACCGTTCGGCGTTGTCCGCGGCGGACGATCCTGGCCAGAGTGTCGGTGCGGCCTGAAAGGTCGCCGACGATGTCGACATTGTCACCAACGACGATCGGCGTGCGGCCCAACTCCCGGGCGCGCATCGCGGTCACCCGGCGGGCGGGGTCGCCGCCGAGTACGCAACCCCACCGGCCGCGGTCGACTGCGACGACCATTGCCTCCTGCGCGTCGGCGTGTTCGGGGCGGGTCTTGGTCCGCGGGCGCGAGCGCCGGCCGGGCCGCACCCGGACATCGGTCTCGTCGTATTCGCGTGGACTCAAGCGTGCCTGCCTCTACAGATTCGCGCTCAGACCGGCCAGCATGCCTGCCCACAGCTGCGGGAAGTCGGGCAGCGTTTTAGCGGTGGTGCTGATGTCCTCGACCTCCACACCGGGAACCCGCAGGCCGACGATCGCACCCGCCGTTGCCATCCGGTGATCGGCGTAGGACCGCCACACACCAGAGTGCATCGTTCGCGCGGTGATGATCAACCCGTCCGGGGACTCCTCGCATTGGCCGCCGAGCCCGTTGAGTTCGGTGCGCAGTGCGCTCAACCGATCGGTTTCGTGGCCACGCAGGTGAGCGATGCCCCTCAGCCGCGACACTGACCCGGGGGCGGCAAGTGCGGCCATCGCCGCGACCGACGGGGCGAGTTCGCCGACGTCGTTCAGGTCGATATCGATACCGCCGTAGCGTTCCGAACCGTGCACCACCAGATTCGGACCCACCTGGCGCACAACGGCGCCGAGGGCTTCGAGGATCGACGCGATGGCCTCTGCCGGCTGTGTGCTCACCGTCGGCCACCCCGTAACACCGACCGTGCCGGCGCTGACCACAGCGGCGGCCAGGAACGGCACCGCATTGGACAGGTCTGGCTCGATGATCCAGTGCCGCGCCGCTATCGGGCCGGGAGAGACATGCCAGCGGTTCGGTTGGGAGTCGTCGACGTCGACGTCGGCCTCGCGCAGCATCGAGACCGTCATGGCCACGTGTGGCGCGGATGGCACCGGGTCCCCGGTGTGCAGGATCGTTAATCCCTCGGTGAATGCCGCACCTGACAGCAGTAGCCCCGAGACGAACTGCGAGGAGCCGGACGCGTCGATCTCGACTGTGCCACCGCGCACCGACCCGCCGCCGCGGAGGGCGAAGGGCAGATTGTCGCCCTCGATGCGCACCCCGAGTCCGCGTAGCCCGTTGAGAAGTGGCGCGATCGGGCGGGAGCGGGCCTGCTCGTCGCCGTCGAAGATGACCGTTTCGGCGCTCAATGCCGCCACCGGCGGCACGAATCGCAATACCGTACCCGCCAGTCCGCAGTCGATACGAAGTCCGGGCTGCGGTGCAAGCGAGCCGCCGACGGCCAACTCGGTGTCCCCGGAGCCGGAAGTTTCGACCCTCACGCCGAGGGCCTGCAGTGCGCCGATCATCAGGTCGGTGTCGCGGCTGCGCAGCGCACCGCTGATCGTCGAGGGTCCCTGCGGGACGGCCAACGCTGCCAGCACCAGTGCCCGGTTGGTTTGTGACTTCGAACCGGGCACGGTGAGCGTCGCTTGCACAGGGGTTGCGGTGCAGGGGGCCGGCCAGGTGCTCACGGGTTCCCATTCTTGCCTGTCCCCGGTCTCTGCCACCATGGGGAGTGTGTGTGGGCGTTTCGCAGTGACGACAGATTCCGCGTTGCTGGCCGAGAAGATCCAGGCCCTCGACGAGGCCACCGGCAAGGCAGCCTTACCCGCGTCGCCCGCGCCCAACTACAACGTGGCACCCACCCAGACGGTAAGCGTGGTGGTCAAACGCCACACTGAACCCGATGATGAATCGACCCGCCGGGTGCGCAGTATGCGATGGGGGCTGATCCCGCC
>JBMYXJ010000606.1:0-2355 GCA_049608285.1 Mycobacterium sp.
TCGATGAGCTGTTCTATCCACTGCGCGGCGCCACTGAGAGTAATGAGCGTTCGCCACCGTTCAGCGTCGCCAGGACTTAACTGCGGGGTACTCATCAGCTCGGAGAGTTGACGCCGCAACATGCTGTCAGCGAGCTGATGGGCGGCTACGACGACACTGGTCGCCTTCTGCGCCGTCAGGTCAGTGCTCACCGACTTCCCGGTGAGCGTGGGCGAACCGAAGACGCCGAGCAGGTCGTCACGCAATTGGAAGGCTTCGCCGATAGCGGCACCGTAATCGCCGAGCGCGCCGACGACCTCTGCTGAACACCCGGCCATCGCCGCGCCGATCTCCAAGGGCCGGCGCACGGTGTAGTTTCCGGACTTTCGCCTCAATACGTCGAGCACCTCGTCGAGCGTCGGGAAGTTGTGCGCGTCGTTGACCAGATCGGCGAACTGTCCGATGGCCAGTTCGACGCGCATGTCGTCGTATCGGGGCCACACTCGCGCGAGGGCCTCGGAGCCGATTCCGCTCTCCCGAAGCATCTTCCCCGCCCACACCAGGCACAGATCGCCGAGCAGGACAGCAGCTGATTCGCCGAATCGTTCCGCGGCGCCCGTGAGCGCACGGTCGCGATGCCAGTCGCCGAACAGGACATGGGCCGCAGGCCGCCCACGACGCATTGTTGATTCGTCCATGACGTCGTCCTGCATGAGGGCAAACGCATGAAACAGCTCGAGACTCGCCGACGCGCGCAGTGCCGAATCATCTTGTCCGGCACCGCACAACCAACCCAGGTACATGAACGTCGAGCGCACGCATTTCCCGCCGTCGACGAACCCCAACAGTATCTCGTTCGCAATGTCCACCCGTGCCGGTCCAAGGTCCGTCCTGCACTGCCCGGTCACGAAGTCACGCAGAGCTTCCCGCACAGCAAGGCATACGTCGTCGCGCCAACGCACAGAAACCCCGGCGACACTCTGTCCGCGGCTTCGGTGGACGTGAGGCCCCGGCGGGGCCAGGGCGTATGCGCCATCGTCGCCCCTGTGTAATGGCGCCGCTTTCGTGCACTGGCCAACCTGGACATCCGCCGGAAATCGATCTCGCATGTTCGACAACTTTGCGTTCCCCGTTCACCTGCTCGGCCCGGAACTTCGACAGTCACGCCGAATCCGCTCCGTTGCGGACTGGGCGTGCGTAGGTCATTCGGAGCCGTACCCGGTTTGGCTGGGTTGTCGACACAAAAATTTTGCCAAGCCTTTGACCATTACTTGTGGCGCACCGGCGACACCTCGCTGAGACCTATCCGACTGTGCAGTCGGGCCAGTGGCTGAGGCGCCCACCAATTCCACCGTCCCAGGATGCGCATGAACGCTGGCACCAGAATCAGCCGCACCACGGTGGCGTCGACGAGAATCGCCACTGTCAAACCCACCCCGAACATCCGCATGAACGAAACCTGCGCGGCCATCAGAGCCGCAAAGGAGATCGACATGATCAGCGCGGCGGCGGTAATGACCCGCGCGGTACGGGCCAGGCCGAGGGCCACGCTGTCGTCAATATCAGCGCGGGTACGTCGACTAGCCAGCCAATACTCGCGGATACGCGCGAGCAGGAAGACCTCGTAGTCCATCGACAATCCGAATGCGATACAGAACAAGAGGATGGGCATAGTAACGACCAACGTGCCGGTCGGCGTGGTTCCGAGTGCACCCAGGTGTCCGTCCTGGAAGATCCACACCAAGGCGCCGAATGCGGCTGTGAGCGACAAGACGTTAAGGACTACCGCTTTGACTGGCAGGACGATGCTGCCAGTCAGCAGGAACAGCAGTGCGAGCGTGACGACAGCGATGACACCTAACACCAACGGCACCCGCGAGGTGATCGCCGCGACGCTGTCGCGGTTGATCTGGGCCATCCCGGTGAAATCGACCGGCTGATCCGCAGGAGTGGCGACTTCACGCAGCCGGTCGAGCTGGGTATCGGATGCCGGAGAGAACAAATGCACCGCGCTGCTCACCGTGAGGAAGGCGCTGCCCTCGGCAAGCCCCGCGGCGGCCGCCGGTGGGCCGACCAAGGTGCCGTCGACGAAGGTGCCGTTGGGGGTGCTGACCGAGCCGACGTCAGGCACCGTCGACAGTCGCGCGCCGTACTGGTCGATGTCCCTCTGGGTAAGGGCCGTCGCATCGGGTATCACGATGGTCACTGCGCTGGCGGAGTCGTCGCCAAAGCCCTCGCGCAACTGGTCACCGACCTGGTGTGCCGACGCCGTCTTCGGCAGAACGCGATCGTCGGGGGAGCCCCACTTGATTCCCAGGAACGGCAAGCCGGCCACGATCAACACCGCCGAACCCGCCAGCGCGATGGGCACCGCAC
>JBMYXJ010000607.1:0-2337 GCA_049608285.1 Mycobacterium sp.
CCAGCCTTGGTGCGCTTCACCGTGACCTGGCCCACAGGGGGAGTCTGGTCGGGCTGCAGGCGCTGCGTGTCGTGGCCGGAGCTCGTCGCGATGAACCGCAACGCCAGCTCCGCGGTCGCATCCTTGAGCCGCTGTGGGACCGTTGTGGACGCAATCGCATAGCCGTCAATGTCGGTGACGTCGGAGCGTGGCCAGTCCAGTGCTTGGACCTGGTTCGCTCGGTAGCCGAGCCACCGGGAGCTGTAGTTCCCATCCAGGTAGTCGGTCGCGGCACGCAGCGCGATCTCCTGATCGGGAGTCGAGGCGGCGGTGAAGACGTTGGACGAACCGGATGCGGCGTGCGCATCCAGATAGGCAATAGCCTCGGCCGCGCTTGCGTAGCTCTCGGCTGCTGCCAAACCAGTCCCGTCTTCAACCGTCAACGCCATGGGTCAGTTCTCCAGGGGAACCACTGCGGGGTCGGTTTCGTTGTCGGCCGGATCCTCGTCGAGCTCGAAGTCAGCGCCTTGCGATGCCAGCTTGGCAACCAAGGTGGCCTTGACGTCGTTGCCGGTCCAGGTGATGCCGTTCTTGTCGCACAGCTGCTGCAGCTGCCGCTTGTCAAACTTCTGCAGCAGTTGAATGCGGTCTTCTTCGGTTTGCGATGCGACCGATTGCTGGGCCTCTTGCTGCGGGCCTTGCGTGGCGAAGACGCCCATCTCGAGCCCTTCGCGGGCATCGATTGGGGCGCGGTTCACCCACTTCTCCTCGTCGATGGACCAGACGCGGGCGATTCCTCGTTTGTCGATGATCATGATTCCTCTCGGGGGCTCTCGTCAGGGGGTTGGGCCACAGCAAGGTGCTGCGGCCACGGGGGTCATCGGCGCATGATGCCGATGTGGGCCTGGTAGGTGACCGACGGCGACGTGCCTGCCACAGTCACCTTCAACCGCACGTAGCGGTATTGGGACCCGGCGTGGACGTTGCAGAACGGCACCTCATAGACGCCCGTCGGGGTGTCGGTGCCGGTGTCGCCAGGGACCGCGCCGGTGGCCTCATGGGCGCCCAGCTGGATCGACGCCAGCACAACGTTGTCCGTCGCCGTGCCGAAGCCGGTCGTGTTGGTGCCTTGCAGCTCGATCGTGTACAGCTCGTCGTTGCTGGCCGCATCCAGGGCGGTCACGTTGAGCACGAGCACGCCATAGAAGCGCGAGCCCTCCGTTGCTCCGGTGCCTTCGTAGGCCCCTAGGTCCAGCTCCCCGCCGGAGTTGACCTCCGTTGCGGTGATGGCCGCTGCGCCGTCTTCCAGCTGCAGCGCGGTGTCGATGGTGTAACCACGGTTCGTAAGAGCCATGTTTTAGTTCCTTGAGTTCGGTTGTTCGGTTGGTGACCGCCGACGCGACCAGCGCGTCAGCGCGTCAGGATCAGGCGACGATCGGAGCGGTGGAGTTGTCGGCCAGGTTGACGTCGCGCAAACGCGCGGCCGCGCGTGGGTGGTAGATCGCCAGGCCGGCATACCACTCGACGCGAGTCCGGAAGACCGGTTTGTCGTCCAGCTCGCCCAGGTCACGGACCTGCATCGATCCGTTCTGGATTCCGCCCAACATGCCGTCCGAGAACGACACGCAGTAGATCGAAGTACCGTCGGCCGTGCCGCCACCGGTGTAGACTTCGTTGTTGCCGAGCGCCGCATAGCTGCTCGCGATGTCGTTGGCGTCCGCAACAAGCATCGGGAGACCCGCGTATTGCATCTGCCGGCGACCGAACGCGTCGGTGCCGTATTCGAGGTTTGCACCCACGCCGTTGGTGGTCGACCGCGTGGCGTAGCTGAAGCCACGACGCATCGCCTTGCTCATGATCAGGTGCGTCGGGTTGTCCACCGCGTCGATCAGCTCATCGAGAGCCGTCAGCGAGAGAGCAGCGCCATTCGCGGCAGCGCTGTTGCTGATGACCTGGGAGCCCGTCAGGCGGGCCTGCAGGCCATCGAACTCCTTGACGTTGCTGGTGCTGTCGCCCTTGATCACCTTCAGGTGCCAATTCTGCGCGAGGGCCTTGATCTTGAGCGCCTCGTGGGTGTTGCGAGTCGCCTCGCCGTTCGTCTGGACGATGAAGCGGTCCACGTCCAGATCGCCACCGTAGATCGTCAGCGGCTCGGTCACGGGGTTCATGACGCCAACACCCTCGGTGTAGGCCTCGTTCACGCCGCGGAAGCCGATGCCTGGGAGCGCGCCTTCCTGCATGTAGCGGAGCGCGTTGCCTTGGATGTCATCGAACGGGAGGGCGGCCAGGATCTCGCTCGACTGCGCGAAGATCGTGACCACAGCCTGCCGCAAGTCTTCGCCGCGCATCATCTTGGCG
>JBMYXJ010000608.1:0-2336 GCA_049608285.1 Mycobacterium sp.
CGGCAAAGAAAACTGACGCCAACAAAGCCAAGAAGCGCAAAGCCGGCCGTAAGCGAAAACGAAAAAAGGGCTAGCAGCGTGCGGCGAAAATAATTCCTCGATCATTTCGATCACTTGAGGAGGGCACGGCGCTGCGTGTTTGACGACTTCGGTTTGGAGTGGCGTGTTGTGAGTGTTGAAATCCACTTGCGCCACCCAAACCGGAGCCATGTGCAGCGTGCCGACGAACCGGGCTGCAGACAAGAGGTTCCGAGAAAGCGGAACCGATGTCTGAGCGTGACCTGTCCGAGCTGACGTTTTTTCATGCGGAGTTCGTGGCACCCGGATGCCTGGAGATCGGGACACTTCCGTGGTTGTTGGCGAAGAGCACGCGCTCGCTCTTTCCACCTTGGCTCTTGCGAGGCTGGCATGGCGAGAAGCCAGGTCGAGGACGCCGCGCGTGGCCAGCAGCGGTGCTGATGAAGCTGCTCGTGTTGCGGTGGAGCGAAGAAGGGATGAGTCGCCGAGCCAGCGTTCGGCAGGCGAAAAACAACGTCGTTTGGCGCGCTGCGATGAGCTTGCCCATTGGTGGCGCCACTCCGAGCGAAAAGACTGTGCGCGTCTTCGAACGCTTCCTCAGAGGACGTCATCCCGCAACAGGCACGCCACGGTACCTGTTGCTGCATGAGCATTGGGTTCGGTTGTGCCTGGAAGATGACGCGGTTGCCGAGCAAGCCAACTGGACGATGGATAGCACCCCAATGTGGAGCTATGGCGCGGTGCTGGACACGGTTCGACAACTCGGCGACGGCCTGCGAATGTTGGCACGGCGATGGGCTCGGGCCACCGGAACGACGATGTCCGCGCTTGCCCGCGAATGGAACGCCCAGCTGCTCACCGCAAAGAGCACGAAGGGAGCCTTCGCGATCGACTGGAGCAGCGCAGAGGCGAAAGCCGAAGTACTCGACGAGCTGGCACGCCAAGTCATTCGGGTCGTTCAGCTCGTTCGCCGGGGGCTACAAAGAGTGCCCAGTGTTAATCACAAGGCTCTCCTTCACCACTGTCGGCACTTGCTGCGTGTCGTTCGCGATGATCTCGAAGTCGATGAGCACGGCCGACTGGTCATCGCGCGCCGCATCTGCCGGGATCGTCTGATCAGCATGACGGACCCGCAGGCTCGACATGGGCGCAAGAGCAAGAGCAAACGGTTCGACGGATTCAAGGTGCACATCCTGGGAGATCTCGTCAGCGGTGTCGTCGCCTCGGTAGCCGTCACGCCGGGCAACAAGCACGATGGCGCGCCAGCTCATCGCCTGATTCGACGTGCCCGAGATCTCCACGAACAGTTGGAGCGGGTATTGGCGGATACCGCCTACGGCGGCGCGGAGCTTCGCCACACCGTGCTCCACACGACGGGGGTGCGTTTGCTTGCGCCCCCACCCCCAGCTCGCGTGAGGAAGGGAAGACTGGGGCGCTGCGACATCGAGATCGACTTCGAGGCGAACACGGCGACATGCGCGAATGGCGTGGTGACTTCCAACCGCACTCTGAGCTGGTCTGCTGACCACGGGGTTCACATCACAAAGCTCAAGTGGCCAGTGGCGAAGTGCGTCAGCTGTCCACTTCGCGATCCTTGCCGAGGTAAGCAGAAGGGCGGCCACCAGGTCCTCCTGCACCCATTTGAGCGCGAATTACGACAGGCGCGTTCCGACTGGGAGCAGCCCGAAATCAGAGCCGCCTACCGAACGCGCAGCCAATGCGAACGGCTCATCAATCAGATGACGCGTCACGGTGCCCGCCATGCGCGGAGCTGGGGGCTTCAAGCAGCCAACCTTCAGGCTCATCTGATCGCCATGCGATGCAATCTTGCGGTGCTGGCCAAGCACGCGGCAAGGGGCAACGCGACCGTCGAAGCCGCCTGAGCCATCATCCCACCGGACCCGCGGAGTCGGGCACCTCTCCTGGTCGACGAGTCCAGCGAGACGCTTGTCCATCAACCGAGACCGCCCACGCGACGGCGGCAGAACTCACCCCCGGTCTTCCGTGTGTGGCGATTCTGCTCGCCCGACCGCCTCAACCATGGTCGGAGCAACCATGAGGCACGTATGGCAACTCTCCACATCGCACGTAAACGATCTCGATCAGTTACGCGCGAAAACGCGCTACGCGCAATTCGCCGCACGCTGCTAGAGCATCGAACCGCAAAGCTCCCGTCGCCTGCTCGTGTCTAACGGCTTCAGGCACTTCCGCTCCTCCTTTCCTTACCTCAGTAAGGGCTGTCGTCGCGTAAGCGCCTGAAACCGCGATCCACTTCGCATGCTCGGTCCGCTTTGCGGATCGATGCTCTAGAGCCAAAC
>JBMYXJ010000609.1:0-2331 GCA_049608285.1 Mycobacterium sp.
CCGTCGTTCAGTTCGATCATGGGTACCCGTGTCATTTCACGCTCACCTTTCTCTCTTCAGTTGGCGTCCGCGTGCCCGGTGGGCACTGGTTGCCATCATGACAACCCGAACAAGGGTGTGCCGCCTGCTGGACATGTCGATCGGACCGCCTGGGTCTGTGCTCGACGGTCCCTGCAATAGGATTGCATCACGATCGTGGACACTGCTACCAGTAAGCGACGGGTCGAGGCTCCGGGCGCCGGTCGGCTCAAACTTCGCTGTCAGTGAAGCGGTTGCGACGACCTTGGGCGAGCAGTCAGGACAGGGCGAGCAGTCAAGACAAGCTGGTGTGGCTTGGTTCGATTACCGCGGCCCAACGTCATACTTGACGCTACGGTGCCAGTGCAGGCGAAGGCTGCGTACTTACTGGCAATCGCGGACAGCCGTCCGCGGGCTCTTGGGGCGGGGGAAGATGTGACGATCGATGCTTGGATCACCCTCGCGGTCGTCATCGTCACCGTTGGCTTGCTCATTCTGGACCGCTTCAATCCGACGTTGATCATGGGCGGGGCCGCGCTTTCGCTCTACGTCCTGGGTGTCATCGGCCCGGATCAGCTGCTGGGGGGCCTGGCCAACGAATCGCTTGCTATCGTCGCCGCGCTGTATGTGCTCGCCGGGGCCGCCGACATCACCGGCGCATTCGAGGGTGCGACATCGAGACTCCTGGACGGCGCGACCCGCACCCGGCCCCGGCTTGAATTGATGCGTGTGTGCGGGCCAACGGCGGGAGTATCGGCTTTCATCGCGAACACTCCGCTGGTGGCGATGATCGCTCCGCGAGTGGTTCGGTGGTGCCGACGCACCGGTCGATCGCCATCGCGTTACCTGATGCCGTTGAGCTATGCGGTGATCCTCGGTGGGTCCATGACCATGATCGGCACGTCGGTCAATCTCTTTGTCAACGACCTCATAGACACGGCCGGTTTGGGCCGGCTGAGCGTATTCGCGATATTCGGGATCGGGCTCCCGCTCGCCCTTGGCGGCATCGCGGTGATGGTGGTTCTGGGCCCGCGCCTGCTCAGGGACCGTGCCACACCGGAAGAAGTCCTCGCTGTGACACAACGCGAGTTCACCGTGGAGATGACGATCGCCGCGAACAGTGTGCTCGCCGGCGCCACCGTCGCCCAGGCGGGTTTGCGCAACCTCGACGGAGTATTCCTCGTGGAGGTTGGACGCGCGGACCAGGTCATCGCTGCTGTCGGACCGGACCAGATACTGGCAGTGGGGGATCGGCTTGTTTTCGTCGGGAACCTGGCGAGGGTGCTGGACTTGCAGCGGACGCCGGGTCTTATCTCGGCTGAGGCCCGTCACTTCGACGATCTGGCGGTCGATCCGCAACGCCAGTTCGTGGAGGCCGTGATCGGTACCGGATCGCCGCTGGTCGGGTCAAGTCTAAAAGCTTCGGGGTTTCGCCGTCGCTACGGCTCTGCGGTTGTCGCGATTCATCGCGCGAGCGAGCAGTTAGCCGGCAAGCTCGGCAATGTCCGCCTACGGGCGGGGGACGTCCTCCTCGTTCTGGCGGGCCCCGACTTTCATCAGCGCTATCGCGAGCATCGGGACTTCGCCGTCGTTTCTCCGCTCAATCAAGACACGCCGATTCGGCGCGAGCATGCGAGAACCGTCGAGCTGTGCATCGCTGCGCTGATTGTGCTCGCAGGCACCGGAATTGTGGACTTGTTGAAGGTGTCGCTGCTCATCGCGTTCGGGCTCATCGTTGCAAGGATTGTGACTCTGCGGGACGCTCGGCGATTCATCGACATCAACGTTCTACTGTTGATGGCGGCCAGTTTCGGCCTCGGGAAGGCCGTCGAGCAGAGCGGCCTCGCCTCATCCTTTGCGAAACTAGTTGCAAATTCTGCTGCTCCGCTCGGGAATTACGGACTACTGGTAGCTGTGTTGGCGACCACGATGCTCATCACCGAAGCCATTTCGAACATCGCGGCGGCGGCGTTGATGTTTCCCATCGCTATCGCGGTTGCCGAGCAAGCGGGGGCAAGCGGATTGCCGTTCGCGGTAGTGGTGATCTTTGGAGCCAGCCTTTCGTTTCTCACGCCCATCGGATACCAAACCAACACCATGGTGTGGGCGATGGGCGGCTATCGATACGCCGACTTCGCACGCTTGGGTGCGCCCCTCACCTTGTTCATCTTGGTAGCGACGCCAGCACTGGTCCCCATCTTCTTTCCGTTCAACTGATTCCACGAGGTGACTGGGCAGAGTGAACCGCGAGCAGCCTTCGCGCTGCGCCGACCCGACCTGCTGCCGGGCCCGATAACGCGTCCAGGGCGCACT
>JBMYXJ010000610.1:0-2326 GCA_049608285.1 Mycobacterium sp.
GCAAGCGTCGCCGGACTATTACCTGGGCGCGGGTCCACCTATTCGGCGTCCAAGGCGTGGGTGGTCTCTTTCTCCGAGGGGCTGGCTAATGGGCTCGGCGGGACAGGCGTCGGTGTGCATGCACTGTGTCCGGGGTTCGTCCACACCGAATTCCATGAGCGGGCTGGCATAGATATGTTCGGCACCACGTCGCTGCTGTGGCTGGAAGTCGACGATGTGGTCCGCGAGACGATGGCTGACCTTGGCAAGGGAAAGGTCCTGATCATCCCAGGATTGCAGTACAAGGCACTGACCACTGGTGGACGTATTGTGCCACGAAATATGGTGCGCGCCTTGACCAGAGTTGTGGGCAGGGGCCGTGACCGTACCTGAGAATCAGTGCCGGTAGTCACGACCCTGGTGGCCATGGGTTTGCGGCCGACGCTGCCGGGACGCGTCGATGTTGCGCGTACCACTACGCATGCCTGGCGGCGGTCGAAGGATGGTTGAAGAGGACCCTGATGTCGTGGGCCCCACCGAGTGGGGCGAAGGCCACGGGGTGGGTCCGTGGACGGGTCCGAAACCTGAGGACGCCAGGTACGACCCGGAGCTTCTGGGCGCTGGTGACACCCGCAACGTCGTCGACGAATACCGCTATTGGACCCGCGAAGCCATCGTTGCTGACATCGACGAGCGCAGGCACCGGCTACACGTGGCCATCGAGAACTTCGGCAATGATGCGAACATCGGCGCGGTGGTGCGTACCGCGAACGCGTTCGCCGTCGACACGGTGCACATTGTTGGCCGTCGTCGCTGGAACCGGCGCGGGGCGATGGTCACCGACCGGTATCAACGGCTGCGCCACCACGAGACCACCGCTGACCTGCTGGACTTCGCGGCCCAGGCTGGGTTGGCCGTAGTCGCGGTCGACAACATCCCGGGGTCTGCGCGAATCGAAGACATCAGGTTGCCGCGCGACTGCCTGTTGGTTTTTGGACAGGAGGGACCAGGCATCACGGCCGATGCGACAGCCGGGGCCTGCTTAACGGTTTCGATCGCCCAGTTCGGCTCCACGCGCAGCATCAACGCCGCGGTTGCGGCGGGGATTGCTATGCACACATGGATTCGCCAGCATGCAGATCTCGGCCGGGCGTGGTGACTTCGGTCGCGGAGCCGGGCTGCCGGTGACATCGGGCTTGGGAGCCGGGCCGTCGGCGACATTCGACTTGGGTCGTAGCAGCAGCCAGACTGCTACGGCCGCAGCGAGGAGCAGCGCCGCGCCGACTCCGGAGGCAAGGGCAAGGCCGTCGGTGAAGGCCGCCTTGGCGGCAGCGAGCAATTCGGTCTGCTGGTCGGCCGGCAGCGCCTGTGCGGCGTGGATGGCTCCGGGCAGCGAGTCACGAGCCTCGGTTGCCACCGAGGAGGGGATGCTCGGCGCGATCGCGACGGTGCGGTAGACGGCGGTGAGGATTGAGCCCAGTGCCGCGATTCCGAGCGCCATCCCGAGTTCGTAGGCGGTTTCGGAGACTGCGGCTGCCGAGCCCGCCCGTTCTTTGGGCACGCTGGCCAGGATCACATCGCTGGCGACGGTGAACGCGAGACCAAGACCTACACCGACGACGAACAGCGCGATGCCCAGCGGCAGGTAGGGCGTGACCGGCGTGAAGAGCACCAGCGACATCGTCAGCGAGGCCATCGCAACGCCGACCAAGGTCAAGCCGGTGGTGAGCACCAGGCGGTGCGAGACGTAGCGCACAGCTACGCCGGCGAGCACGCCGAATAGAGTGGCCGCCACCGCGGCGGGCAGCTCCGCCAGACCCGCTTTGAGCGGCGCGTAGCCATGCACGAGCTGGAAGTACTGCGACAGGAAGAACACCAGTCCAGAAAGGCCCAGCACCGACAACAGGTTGGCGGACACGACTCCAGAGAACACCGGGTTGCGGAACAGCCGGACGTCGATCAGTGGCACTGGCAGACGGAGCTGGCGCCGTACGAACAAGATCAATGCCACTCCACCGATGACGCCCGCCAATACGGCGTCGATGTGTAGACCCTGCGCCAAGCCGATGAATCCCTCTTTGATTCCGTACACCACTGCGAGCATTCCGAGCACGGACAGCGCCACGCTGGGGAGATCCCACGGGCCGGGTTCGGGATTGCGGTGTTCGGGTAGCAGCACGAGGCCACTGGCGAGGAGGACAAGCATCACAGGGGTGTTGATCAGGAAGACCGACCCCCACCAGAAGTGTTCGAGCAGCGCGCCGCCGACCTCGCCAGACTCCAGAAGCGACTGCGCCGGTAGCTTCGGATCCCGTTCCGAGCCCTCCCGGAGGGCGCGAAACGAAGA
>JBMYXJ010000611.1:0-2325 GCA_049608285.1 Mycobacterium sp.
CCCGGATTTCGCCAGTGGCAAAGACCAGGGCCCGACGATCACGGAGGTCGGGCTCACAAACAAACCCTTTCTTCGGGGCATGGACCCGATCACGTGTTCGTTCGAACCGACCCATAGGAGAGCACTCAGCATGGACCCCGAAAAGACTCTAGCCGCGATCGCCAAGGCCCTTGGTGTTCCCGAGGACGCCGGCCCCGAAGCCATGGCCGCCGCGCTTCAAGCGATCTTTGCGCTCAAGGCAGCACAGAAGGGCAACACGGTTGCTGAAGAAGAAGGCGGCGGCGAGCCCCCGGCAGGGGAAGGCGAGGAGCCTCCGCCCGCCGACGAGAACGAGCTCGAGCTCTCGCTTGAGGGCGAGCCACCACCCCCCGCGGATGGTGGTGGGGAAACGGATGCCCCTGCCATGGCCGCGGAGGCTCTTGGCGCGGTGGCGGAAGTGATGGGCGTCGATCTCGCCACGGTCATCGCATCGATCCGCGAGGCTCCCGAGGCGGTTGCGGCGGCCCTGGCTCCGCCAGCCGAGGGCAGCGAGGGCGCCGCGTTTAGCATGGCAACGTTTGGCGCGGAGACTCGCCGACTGACGGCCGAGGTGGAGAGCCTCACCGGTGAAAAGCAGGCGCTTACCACCCAGGTAACCGAACTTGAAAAGCAGCTGAAGGAGCAGAGCGAGCAGGGCACGCGCCGCGCAGAACTGGACTCGGCAATCGAGCTCGGCATTCTTCGCGAGTCTCAGAAGGCCATTGCCCTGCGATTCATCGACGATGAGAAGGCGTTCAGGGACTACATGGACGATGCCAAGGCACACCCGTCAGTCCCTCAGGGAACCAAGCTCAGCACGCCAGGACCCGATGAGACCGGCAAGGGGGCTGACACTGCCAGTGCACGACAGGAGCAGGTGGACGCGCTCTCGCCTGTCGAGGCGGCGCAGTACTACCAGTTTTATGGGACGCAGGGATACGACCACGGAACCGCGGTCAAGATGTCTCAGGAGTACTCCAAGCGAATGGAGGGCAAGGATATGAAGCAAGCCGGCGACGTGCTTCACGCCCTCAAGAAAGACTTCGGCCCGCCACAGCAGGCCACCAAGTAACGCGGCCAGGGCCGCCCAAGAAAGGAAGCAAGCACCATGGCTGCACTATCCGCATCCCGTCCGCGTTCGCACGATCGGGCCGCACTCACAGGGCGCTATCCCGTCAGCGCATCAACCACCATCTGGGACGGCGCCATTGTGGCGATCGATACCGACGGCTACGCCGTGCCCGCGGCGGACACCGCGAGCTTTGAGGTTGTCGGCATCGCCCGCAAGAAAGCCGACAACTCAAGCGGGTCCGACGGCGACATTGATGTCTATGTCGATAACCTCGTGCTGGAGGAAGGACTCGACGCCACTGGGCTCGCTCAGACTCAGGTCGGACGTGTCGTTTCGGTCAGCGACGACCAGACCGTCACCGATGCGGCGGCGGCGACCAACGACGTCAAGGTCGGGCGACTGATGCGCCTCTATAGCTCGGGTGGCAAGGCCGACGTTTTCGTCGGAGACATCGCGGGAACCGCGGCTTAGCCGTCACAACCGCTCACCAGCAAACCCCAACGAAAGGTAAAACATGTCTGGTATTGCAAATGAGGCGGCGGCTCTTCAAGCGGCCAACACCGCCTATCTCAACATGGTCAACGTCGAAGCGATCCCCGGGATCTGGTCGGAGCTCTCTCTCGACCGGGGACCAGCACTCGCTACGCGTATGGCCGCTGGCTACATCGACGATCTGTCCACGTTCCGCACACAGGTAGCGGGACAGAAGCGGATCTTTGATGGAGGTCGCGCCTACGAGGCGACCTACACCATGGCAACGATCTCCAAGGCGTTCAGCCTTGCGCGGACCGATGTCCAATACGACCCCAGTGGTCGTAAGGCGGCGATGATCACTCAGGCGCAAGCTGAGGCGGCCATGCTCATGTGGGAGGACACCATGTTGCAGGTGGTCGCAGCCAACACGTTGGCGGGCCCTGATGGTGTGGCACTCATCTCGAGTTCGCACCCCAACGGCCCAAGCGGAAACCAATCGAACAACGCAGGCGCGGGCCTGTCACACTCGACGTTCCGCACGGGCATTGCGGCCATGCACAACTTCCAGCGCGAGAACGGCTCATACATCAGGGCGAGTCCGACTCACCTATTGGTTGCTCCCGCTCAGGAAGATGAGGCCTTGGAGATCGTCGGTGCTGACAAACCGATCTACTTCAACGCCAGCGGCGCCGAGGCAGCCGCCAGCGTCATCGGTGGCGTTACCATCGACAACGTCTACAAGGGTCGCTGCAAGGTCCTGG
>JBMYXJ010000612.1:0-2325 GCA_049608285.1 Mycobacterium sp.
GCAGGGTCGATTGTCGCCGCGGCGAGTTGAGCGAAGGCAGCTGTGAACTGCCGTGTTGCCAGCAGCACGGTCGTGCTGCTGCTGTAGTTAGCCAGCGAGTTCGTGAGGTTTTCGAACTCGGCCTGCATCGCCCGCTGTTGCGACGTCCGCAATTGTGTCAACCAGCTGGCCGATCCGTTCTCGAGGAGATTGCGACCGGTTCCGTATGCGACAGCCGCGACTGCCACAACGGACAAGATGCTGGACAGCAGCAGCATCACCATGAGTTCGGACTGGATGCTCATCCGGAAAAAACGCCGCTTCGGGCGCCGGTTTTTACGGGCCGACGCCGGCGTTTCTTCCGACTCCGAGTCCGGTGTCTGTTCCGACGTCAAGCGATCTCGATTCATTTACGGGCTACAAGAACGGGGGTCACCTAGCAGACTAGCCTGCTGGTGCAGCGGGAATGATTCTAGCCGCGATTGACTTAGGCGCCTGCACTGTCCGGGCCGTTCAGCGCGAAGGTATGCAGGTTTGCGAAGATCGTTGAGGCTGTGCCGAATTCACCGCTTCCGGTCGGTCCTCGCCAGGTTCGCTGCGCGCCCGTTCCGCCAGGCCGGTCATGTAGTCATGGCTTTCTCGTTGCAACGCACGCCGCTCGTCCAGCGGGGTGCTCTGGCATTCGATACCGAAATCTACAGCAGTGCAACATCGTTGAACGTGGATTCAACGGCTCAAACAATGGTGCGGCGTCGACACGCCCTAGTCCCGCCGGGTGGCACTGACTGACCAGAATGGCATGTTCACCCGGTGGTTTTCTAACAGCGGTCCGACGATGCGCAGGCGATCCTGCAGGGGCTTCATCCGCTCGGCCAGCTCGGGCTGCTGATTCATCTGAGCGGACATGCCCTCGAATGTCTCGGGGCTGAAATTGGCCTGATACGTGGTTTCTCCGAGGTAATCGAGGTGCCACCCTGCGGCAGGTAGCAGCCGCTCGAAGTTATCCGCGGGGAGCCCTTCGAACTGAATACCGTTGACATTGTGGCGTCCGAACTCGAACATGAACAGCCGCGCACCCGGCTTGGTTGCGCGATGGAGGGCCTGCAGGTACTGACCCTGGATCTCCTCATCCCCTAGGAACACGTGATAGAAGGCGGCGTCGACGACGGTGTCGAAACGACTCTCGAGGCCGGCCAATTTCGTCGCGTCGGCGACCTGAAAGTTCACGCTGACTCCGGCGTGCTGCGCGTTGCGCTGGGCGCGCTCAATGCCGACTGGGGAAATGTCGATTCCGGTCACTTTGTAACCCTGCGACGCATAGTGGATGGCGTGGTGCCCGGGGCCGGTCCCCGGGTCGAGCACCTCGCCCCGCAAGCCGCCAAACGCCACCAACTGCTCTACGACCGGCTGCGGTCCGCCGATGTCCCATGGTGTCAATGTGGGTAAGCCCCCGACCAACCGCTCGTCGCGGTACAACTGGTCAAAATCCGGTCCGTCAATTTTGTTAGCCATGCTTATCATCGTACGCCGATCGAGGCGCGCCGGCATGGGGTCTGTCGCCGGGAGGCGAGGATGCCGCACCCTGGCCGACTGGCTTTCGCCGGAGTCGTCAGTGTTGAAATGTGCCAGAACGGGTCAGGCCAGCGTGCGGCCGTGTTGGGGCCACAGATCGTCATCCATGCGTCGATCGCGCCGATCCGTTCGCCTCTTGGCTCGTTCATGTGGGCTCCTTGGGTGTTATTAGGGCGCGGGCGATGAGTTCGCGCATGATCTCCGAGGTACCCGCGCCCACCGAGAACCCGGCGACGTCGCGGTAATAGCGCGGCACGGGCGATTCCTCCATTTGCCCGAATCCGCCGTGCAGCTGGAGGATCTCCGCGGATACGAATTGGGCGGCCTCGGCGGCGGCGAGCTTGGCCATCGAGACGGCCACATCGGCGGCCGGGTCGTGGCGGTTCAACAGGTCGGCGGCGTGGTAGGTCATTAGGCGGCTCGCCTGCAGGCGCGTTGCCATTTCCGCGAACCGGTGTTGCCACACCTGGAAACGCGACAGCGGTCGGCCGAACGCGACGCGGTCGGCCGCGTAGTCGACGCCGAGGGTGATCAGGCGCTCCATCACGCCGACCGCTAAAGCCGCGATCACCAGCCGCTCACCGGCGAAGTGCGCGAGGATGTAGCGCAGTCCCCGACCTTCCTCGCCGATGAGGTTCGCCGCGGGTATGCGGCACTCGTCGAAGAACAGCTCACCGGTATCTGACGCGCGGGCGCCGAGCTTGTCGAGTCGCTCGGCCATGCGCTCGGCGCGGCTCAGGCGGCGCTGCTGGATATCGTCGAGCAAGTTGTTGA
>JBMYXJ010000613.1:0-2322 GCA_049608285.1 Mycobacterium sp.
GGCAATCTGGTCTCTGCGCTGGCCGGCCGACGCACCACCGCTTCGATAACCGACCGTATGGCCAAGGCCGTTCTAGACACGATCGCCACTCGCGCCGCTGCAGTGGCGCCCGTCATCGCGCCCGGCGGGACCGAGAAGTGCACGCCTGTCACGAAAGCGCCCATCATCGCTGGGCTGGTTCCGTGCAATTCGATTACCGAGGAAATCCTCACCGACCATCCAGACCGGCTGCGGGCCATGTGGATCGACGCGAACAACCCCGCGCATTCGCTGGCTGACTCGCCCCAGTGGCGGCGCGCCATGCGTGCATTGGATGTATCCGTGGTCATCGATGTAGCGATGACCGAAACGGCAAGCCTTGCCGATTACGTGTTGCCAGCCAGCTCGCAGTTCGAGAAATGGGAGGCATCGTTCTTCAACTTCGAATTCCCCCACAACGCGTTTCAGTTACGTGCTCCGGTACTCGACCCACTACCAGGGACGCTGAGCGAACCGGAGATCTACGCCCGGGTCATTCGCGCGCTCGGCGTGGTCAACCAGGAAACCGTCGACGCGTTACGGGCGGCTGTCCGCGGCGGACGGCACAGCTTCACCCTGGCCTTCTTCGCGGCTATCGCTGCGGACCCTGCGATCACCATGCTTTCGCCCTACCTGCTATACGAAACGCTCGGGCCCACGCTGCCCGACGGCGCCAGGTCTGCCGCCGGGCTGTGGGCGGTGGCCCATCTGTGTGCGCTGCACTACCCGCAGGGGGTACACCGCGCGGGATTCAACGGATCCGGTTTCGAACCTGGCGAGAGGCTGTTCGAGGCCATCCTGACGCGTAGGTCCGGCATCACGTTCACCATCGACGAGTGGTCGGACGTGTGGAATTACGTCAGCCGCCCCGATCGCCGGTTCACCATCGCGGTGCCCGAACTGTTGGAAAAACTAGCCGGAATCGTCGACGACCCGGGCGTGTGGACCACCGCCGAGTTCCCGCTCGTGCTGTCGGCTGGGGAGCGGCGCGCGTTCACGGCGAATACGATTATCCGGGATCCCGCCTGGCGCCGCCGCGATGCAGAAGGTGCGCTGCGGATCAGCCCTGCCGACGCCGAAAGCCATGGCGTGGGCAACGGCGATTCCGCCCGCCTGGTCACCGAGCGCGGTGCCGCTGATGTTCTCGTTGAAGTGAGCGACATGATGCAGGAAGGCCACATCTCACTGCCCAACGGGCTTGGCACTCACCACTGCGCAGCAGATGGAACGCAGGTTCAGACGGGCGTCGCGCCCAACGACCTCACCTCGGTAGATCGGAGAGACTGGCTGGCCGGTACCCCATGGCATAAGAACGTGCCGGCGCGTATTGAGCCGATCCCTTCGGAAGCGCATCTGCGGCGCGAATAGCGGTACTCCGCAACTACATTCGGTTCGCCATTGCGCGGACAAACGCGCCACCGGAGAGAACACGGTGGCGCGCTTGTTAGAAACTATCGATTAGCCCGCCATGAATTGGTCGTAGGCGGAGGCTTTTTCCGGCGGCAGCACGGTTACATTGCACTGTTGCTGGGTTTCGCCGATCGGTGCCAGAATGCCGCGCAATTGGAGGTACTGCACGGGATGGGCAGTGAAATATTGCCGAACCGTGGACGCTGATTGCGGAGTGGGTTGGTCAAGAGCGGGCGTCAGGACTTCGCTGGCCTCTGGGTGGGCAGCCAAATACGACCGGGCCGAACTCATCGTTGCAGAGACGGTGTTCGCCACAGCGGCGGGGCTGCAGTCGGTCTCCGCAATAGCAGATGGCGCTCCCGCAGTGGCGAGGGCAAACCCTGCAATCAGGCAGCCGGCCGCAGTACCAGCCACTCGTCGGCGCACGCCAACACCGTTGGTTTTCATGATCATTGCCGTCCTTCGAATAGCAGGTGGGTCACTATGAACTTCCCCCCACGCGTGCTCCAGGTTACGGCGCTAACTGGGTGCTTGCAATAATTTGCACCGTAATGTGGTAAGCACCACTAATATCCGGTGATACAACCCTCATATTCGGTGAAACACCCCGAAGCTCGCGTTCGGGGCAATGCAGGAACAGTCAGAAACATTCAGCACCTATCTGGGTGGATCTCCTTTTGCCCCTTGGGTTCGACTGGTACTAGTGGAATCGCGGCGAACGGGAACACCGCACACAGGGCGAACACCATCGGGTAGCCGACGACCCCGATCAGCCCGCCGAAAACGGGTTGGGCGATGCTGGCGACCATGAGCTGCGTGGTGTTCTGGACACCGAGCGCTCGCCCGCTCCAGAATGGGCCGGCGCGCTCGGCGATCGCGGTGAACGACAAACTG
>JBMYXJ010000614.1:0-2321 GCA_049608285.1 Mycobacterium sp.
GGCCCAAGACTATTCGGAAGATGCTCAATGCGGGGGAGGAGAGGCCGGCCAGCCAAGTGTCCAGTTTGCGAGTCATGGTCAGACGATACTCGGGCTGAGCGTGCGATCCGGGTGTAGTCGGCTACGTTGACGGTGCAGCCACGCGGACGGTATGTCCCCCCTATCCGACTGGCGGACCCGCTACAGCCTACGGAAATAGGCCAGGTTCATGGTCGGTGCGCTGAGGCACGCTTTACATACCAAACCAGCCGACTCAGGGGGAGTTGAGCCGGCTGGTTTGGGATTACACCAGCCGACCCAGGGGGAGTTGAGCCGGCTGGTTTTGGATTACACCAGCCGACCCAGGGGGAGTTGAGCCGGCTGGTTTTGGGATTACTTCGCGCGGTGAGCGGAGACCAGCCAGGACGGAAGCTGCGCGTGTCCGTCGGAGGCGATGGTGATGTTTCGGTATTCGAACCCGGCGGGTAAAGACCTGGGAACGTTAACCCATGATCGTGCGCTTCTGACTTCATCGACGACGAGATGACGGCCGACGACGTCTCGGAGCTGTTGTTCGGTGAATGGCCGCGGGCCGAAGTCTGCATCGGGCGGGAAAGCTTCGGTAGCGAAGACGAGCGCGAAGAATGTTCCGCCTGGTTTGAGGGCCTGCGCTGAGGACCGGATGTATCCGTCCCTGAGCTCCTCGGGCAAGCAGTGGAACACGAGTCCGTCGACGATGGTGTTGAAGTGGTTTTCGAAGCCGGTGGTGTCGCTGAGGTCCGCGGTGTGGAACTGCGCGAAAAGGCCGCGATGATGGGCGGATTTTCTGGCTTTATTGATTGCGTCATGAGAAAGGTCTAAGCCAACCACATCGTAGCCCTTTTCAGCTAATGTCAATGCGGTAACTCCGACGCCACAACCTGAATCAAGTACGGGGCTCTGAATACGTCCTTGCCGTTCTAGGGCGGCAATTTCGGGCTGCATTTCTCCGATATTCCATCCGGGGTCGCCGGGCGCGTAGTCGGCATCTCCACGGTAGAGTTCGTCCCAGTCCACTGAATTTACGTTGAATGTTGGCATGGGCTCGACAGTACGCCCCGCGATGCCCATCTGCAATGGATAGATGCGCTGGTCAGCGCTAGTTCTCCCCGAAGAGCGCGGTGGATTCTAGCATACTTCGTTAGGGTTTTCCTCAATGAAGTATTTGAGCAACCTTTGCAGGCCTTCGCATTGGGCGAATAAAACCCGTCAATATAACGGGAAGGTCACGCATAATGCCTCCGTCTGTGGCCGCCGTCACTACTGGACCCAGAATGGCGTGGCATAGGTCACGAGTGTTACGTCAATCACTAATAACGTGCTGAACAGGGGTAGCAGAATAATTTCTACGGGGAATTTCTCTGCTGGCGGCAGTATTCCCTTTCCTGCGACCGAGTTGCTTGTGAACAGTTCTCTGATGCGGGCGGTTTTCATTACGCTCAATTACCGCGGGGTTGAGCGGTAGCCCTGCCTTATGGCGACGCTGCTGTCGAACCAGTCGCCGACGGTTCTAGGCTGGCGTGCATGCAGACGCCTGGCCTGACCATCGTGGAGGTCAAACTGTGCGGCGAGAGTATGAAGTCATACAGGGTGCTCAACGACGAGAATCCCGACCTGTACCCGGTGGTCGTCTACTTCAGCCGCCCTGCCGACGAGTACGAGCGGCGAGAACTGGCTGATTTCGGCATCATCCGGGAAGACGGCGATGGCATGTGCGCGATCATCTGGGAGACGACCCTGGAACACGTACGCGACCAGCTCGGCAAGCACAACGCTGCACTGGCGTCGGCGGTCGCGCGCGCAAGAGACACGCGCGAGGCGGCCAAGGCCGAAGACGAGCGGCTAACAGCGCTTGAGGCTGAGATCAACGTGACGTTGAGGCGGGCTGGGGAGCCGGCTAAGCGCCTATGAGCGTCGCGGACGACCGTAGTAGCTCCGGCCGTTTTGTCGCATCGGCAGAACTCACCTCTGGCTAAGGTCAGAGTGCCTACCATTTGAAGATGACTACCATCCGCATCCAGTACCTGCTAGCCGGTGGCGTCCTCGCGGCATCGGCCATCCTCGGCGCTCCGACCGCTACAGCTCAACCCGCTACCCCCGCAGACCCAGCTAACCCGGCAGACGTTGGCAATCCCGGCCTTCCCCACAATGCGAACGATGCGAGATGCATTGCAATGCCGTTTTGGATTCCATGCGAGGGCGGAAAGTATGGCCAGGTGCCCGGCGCGTTTGACTGACGCTGCTCACCGGGACAGTGCGCCCATGACCGCCCCGCCAACCAGCAGCATCAATCCGAACGACAA
>JBMYXJ010000615.1:0-2319 GCA_049608285.1 Mycobacterium sp.
GGCACCGAGTCGGCGCGGGCACCGTCGGTAAGCACCAGATTGCGGTTGACCTCAAAGGTGTCGGTGCCGGTAGCCTCGGCTCGGATCAGGACGTCGCCGATCCACACGGTGTGCGCGTCGGGCAGCGCGGAATCCGGGTCTCCCTGCAGCGCACCCTTGTACAACACGTCGGAGCGGCAATTGGGGTATGCGTGGTCGACCAGCAGCCGCGCCTCGAAGTGCTGTCCGTCGTCGGCGAAGTACGTGCCCAACAGCTGCGCGTCACCTCCGGGACCGGAGAAGCGCACGGTTGCCGATGTACGGACGAGGTCGCCCCCGAGCGTGACGTTGACATGTCCGAGCGCGGCGTCCCTGCCCAACCGTGCGTGGTGCGCGCTGACGTGCACCATGTCATCGGCCCAGTCAGCGATCCAGATCACTCCGAGGCCCGCCGAGTCGCCGACGATGATCTCGACATTGTCTGCGTAAGTTCCGCTACCGCGCAGATCGACGACGACGGTGGCCCGGGCCAGTTCTTCCACCCGAATCTGCAGATGTCCGTAGGCCACGGCACCTTCGCCGGGGCCAGTGACGGCAATCTCGATGGGTTCGCTGACCTCGGTGCCCCGCGCGACGGTGACAACTGTCGCGGCGTTGAATGATGAGAACGCCTGGGCGGCAACCCGGTCAGCAGGAACACCGGCCTCTCCGAGTCTCTTATCACCGCGGCGCACCGTCTCCACCGTCACGCCAGCAGGCGCGGTTGCCGCAATGTGAGGGCTGCCGCTAGCGGGCGCGGACCCGTCGTGCAGACCACGTAGGCGCTTCAGTGGCGTGAATCGCCATAGCTCGTCACGACCTCCGGGGACTTCGAAGGCGTCCACGTCGAAGGCGGCGAAGAGCTCGCCTTTGTTGGCGGCAGCCAATGTTGAGTCTTTGTTGGCGGCAGCCAATGTTGAGGCCGGCGTGTTGACGATCCCTTCGACGGCCTGAGTGAGGTTGTTGGTATCGGTCACTAGCCGACCGCGCCTTCCATCTGCAGCTCGATCAGCCGGTTGAGCTCCAGCGCGTACTCCATCGGCAGTTCCTTGGCGATTGGCTCCACGAACCCGCGGACCACCATCGCCATGGCCTCGTCCTCGGTCAGCCCACGGCTCATCAAGTAGAACAGCTGATCCTCGCTGACCTTCGACACCGTCGCCTCATGACCCATTGTGACGTCGTCCTCGCGGATGTCCACATAGGGGTAGGTGTCACTACGGCTGATCGTATCGACAAGCAGGGCATCGCATTTCACGCTGGCGCGGGATCCGTGGGCGCCCTTGTTCACCTGAACCAGACCGCGATAGGACGCCCGACCACCGCCGCGGGCCACCGACTTCGACACGATGTTGGATGACGTGTTCTGCGCCAGGTGCAGCATCTTGGCGCCGGTGTCCTGGTGCTGGCCTTCGCCGGCAAAAGCCACTGAGAGCACCTCACCCTTGGCGTACTCCCCAGTCATCCACACCGCTGGGTACTTCATGGTGACCTTGGAACCGATGTTGCCGTCGACCCACTCCATCGTAGCTCCGGCCTCGGCGCGGGCTCGCTTGGTGACCAAGTTGTAGACGTTGTTCGACCAGTTCTGAATAGTGGTGTAACGGCAACGGCCTCCGGGCTTTACGATGATCTCCACCACTGCAGAATGCAGTGAATCCGACTTGTAGATCGGGGCGGTGCAACCTTCCACGTAGTGGACGTATGCGCCCTCGTCGACGATGATCAAGGTGCGCTCGAACTGGCCCATGTTCTCGGTGTTGATCCGGAAGTAGGCCTGCAGTGGGATGTCTACGTGCACACCCTTCGGGACGTAGATGAACGAACCGCCGGACCACACCGCGGTGTTGAGCGCCGAGAATTTGTTGTCCCCTGCCGGGATCACCGTTCCGAAATATTGCTTGAAGATAGCGGGGTGTTCCTTCAGCGCGGTGTCGGTATCCAAGAAAATGACGCCTTGGGCCTCCAGATCCTCGCGGATGGAGTGGTAGACAACCTCTGACTCATATTGAGCCGCTACCCCGGATACCAGGCGTTGCTTCTCCGCCTCCGGGATACCGAGCTTGTCGTAGGTGTTCTTGATGTCCGCGGGTAGGTCGTCCCACGTCGCGGCCTGCTTCTCGCTCGATCGGACGAAGTATTTGATGTTGTCGAAGTCGATGCCCTCAAGATTGGAACCCCAATTCGGCATCGGCTTCTTACCGAAGGTGCGTAGGGCTTTCAGCCGGATATCGAGCATCCACTCCGGCTCATCCTTCTTAGCCGAGATGTCGCGCACGACGGCTTCTGACAACCCGCGCG
>JBMYXJ010000616.1:0-2316 GCA_049608285.1 Mycobacterium sp.
CCCCATCAGCGCGGCCAGTACCACGATGGCGGTGCCGTGCTGATCGTCGTGCATCACCGGGCAATCCAAGGCCTCGATCACGCGGCGCTCGATCTCGAAGCAGCGAGGCGCCGAAATGTCTTCCAGGTTGACCGCGCCAAACGTGGGACGCAGCCGAATAATTGTCTCGACGATCTCGTCAGAATCTTTGGTATCGAGCACGATCGGGATGGAGTCGAGTCCGCCGAAGGTCTTGAACAGCGCGCTCTTGCCCTCCATCACCGGTAGCGACGCTGCAGGCCCGATATCGCCGAGCCCGAGCACGGCGCTGCCGTCGCTGATCACCGCGACCAGCCGGTTAGCCCATGTGTACCGCTTCGCCAGCGTTGCGTCGACGGCGATCGCGCGGCTGACCTGCGCCACCCCAGGGGTATAGGCGATCGACAACGCCCGCTGGGTATCCAGGGGTGCTTTCAATTCGACCGAGAGCTTGCCACCCTCGTGGGCCTCGAAGATCTCGTTCTCCTCGATGGCAACCTGCGGCGTGCGCTCCGTTTCCGACACGGCCGTCAGGGTATCCGACGGGCCGAGCTCACAGGAATGGGCTTCCCCTTGGTGAGCAGTTGGTGAGCAGATCAGGCCGGGTAGCGCGCGTAGGATCGCTGCTACCGACCCAGGAACGCAAGGAGTCAACGATTAGCACGACCCAGGATGCCTCGAGCTGCGAGTCGATCGCCCTGGACAGCCCCGAATTCGTGGCCGATCCGTTCCCCACCTACGAACAGCTACGTCGCCATGCGCCCGTGTTCTGTACGCGCATGGCCTACGTAGGCGATCAGGACATCTACCTGCTATCCCGCTACAAAGACTGCGTAGACCTCACTACCGACGAGCGTTTCCGTCGCGTCGTCGCAGGTTCCGCTCCGCTGCCAATCCCCAAGTCACTGCGATTCTTGGCTACTGACGGCATGATCATGATGGACGATCCGGAACACATGCGGCTGCGAAAGCTGGTCAGCAGGGCGTTCACACCCAGGGCGATTGCGCGTCTGACCGATCGCACCGATGAGATCACTCGCGAGTTACTCGGTGGGTTCCACCCCGGACAGCAGATCGATGTGCTTGAGGACTACGCGTTGCCCATCCCGGTCACCGTCATCAGTGAAATGGTCGGTGTGCCCGACGCCGACCGGGGTCGCTTCCACGACGGGATGAATCTCGTGATGAACGGGATGGCCGAATTCGGGCTGGAGCAGATGGCGGCCAAGATGGAGCCGGTCATCGACTTCGTCCGCGAACTGATCGAGCGGCGTCGCCATGATCCTGCCGAGGACATCATGACCGGGCTCATCCATGCGAGCGAGGACGGCGACAGCCTGTCCGAGGACGAGGTTGTGGCGATGGTGTTCACACTCGTGGTCGCCGGCTACGAAACCACCTATAACCTGATCGCCAATGGAGTCGCGGCCCTGCTCACCCACCCCGATCAGCTGCAGCTGCTCAAGAAAGACCCGGAACTGATCGATTCAGCGGTTGAGGAGATTCTGCGCTACACCGGCACCATTGGCGGCACCAAACCCAACTACGCTTCTGATGACGTCGAGCTGCACGGCGTCACCATTCCGCGCGGGGCCATGGTCATCCCGCTGCTGGCCTCGGCCAACCGCGACCCGGACGTGTTCGAGAACCCCGAGGTATTCGACATCACCCGCAGCCCGAATCAGCACATCGCCTTCAGCAAGGGAGCGCACTTCTGCCTGGGCGCAAACCTGGCCCGCATGGAGACCCGTATCGCGATAGCCAACCTCATCACATGCTTCCCGGATCTGCACCTGGCCGTGGATCCCGCTGAATTGAAGATCCACCCGATCCCTTTCTGGAGGCGCTTGGCCAGCCTGCCCGTCACGCTGGACAACTAGGGGCGCACCCGGCGCAAGCTGCCGAAGACCAACGCCACCCGAACTGCGGACCAAAGCCCCTTACGCACGGGCGCGCCACCAAATTGACTGATTAGCAAGGTAGTTCATGCCCGAAACGGGTAGCGGTAGAGAAAGGGAATCCCCGTGATACGGATCGAAACCCCACTTGCCAACGTCCTCGCTATCGAGCTGTCCGGAACTGTCGAGGAGTCCGATGTCCAGACCATGGAGACAGCGTTCGAGGACCGCCTCGACTCCGATGACCAATTCGGGCTCGTTGTCGATATGTCCGATTGGACCGACATCACCGCTGATGCCCTGAAAGAGGATGTGAAGTTCGAATTCGGGCTGCTGGGCAAGCTGAATCGATTTCCACGGATGGCGTTGATCTCTGACAGGAAGTTCCCGCGTGCGGTGG
>JBMYXJ010000617.1:0-2316 GCA_049608285.1 Mycobacterium sp.
GTGGAACCGCCGCCGTGTCACCTCAGCGATCGAGGCGACGTCGTCCGACCGGCCGTCGCCGGCTGCATCCCTAATCGCATAATGGCGATAGTCGGACTTTCGGGGCAGTCCGTCCTCGAACACCACTAGCGATGCCACGACATCGGTGCCCTGCACATGGCTGATATCGACACACTCAATGCGTAAGGGGGCATCTTCTAGATCCAGCGCCTCCTGAATACTCTGCAGAGCAGAGCTCCTCGCGGTGAAGTCACCCGCACGTTTCAACTTGTGCTGGGCCAGCGCGTCCTGGGCGTTGCGCCGAACCGTGTCAGCCAGTGCCCGCTTGTCCCCGCGCCGCGGTACCCGCAGCATCACCTGCCAGCCCCTCAGCTGAGCAAGCCAGATCTGCAGCTCTTCGGCGTTTCCAGGAAGCACCGGGACCAACACCTGACGCGGCACCGGGTTGGTCGCCTCGTCGCCCCCGGCCCCAAGGTCGGCCTGGTCGCCGTAGAACTGCGTCAGAAACTGCTCGACCAGATATTCCTGGCTGGATTGACCTGGCTCACCGGACTTTTCGATGACCCAACCGCGTTGTCCGCGGACGCGCCCGCCCCGTACATGGAACACCTGGACCGCCGCTTCCAGTTCGTCGTCGGCGAAGGCCACGACATCGGCGTCAGTGCCGTCACCAAGAACCACCGCCTGCTTCTCCAACGCCCGCCGCATTGCAGAGATGTTGTCCCGTAATCTCGCAGCCCGCTCGAATTCCAATTGCGTCGCGGCATCGTTCATCTGCCGTTCCATATCGCGGACCAGCCGATCGGTTTTCCCGGCGAGGAAGTCGCAGAAGTCACCCACGATGCGTCTGTGCTCTTCCGCGCTGACCCGGCCGACACACGGCGCCGAACACTTGTCGATGTACCCCAGAAGGCAAGGTCGATCAATCTGACTATGTCGTTTGAACACTCCCGCCGAGCATGTGCGGGCCGGGAACACCCGGGTCAGCAGGTCCAGTGTTTCGCGGATCGCCCAGGCATGGGCGTACGGACCGAAGTAGCGCACCCCTTTGCGCCGCGGTCCGCGATAGACCATCAGCCGCGGATACTCCTCGTTGAGGGTCACCGCCAGCACCGGATAGGACTTGTCGTCTCGGTACCGGATATTGAAACGTGGATCGAACTCCTTGATCCAGTTGTACTCGAGCTGCAGTGCTTCGACTTCTGTGTTGACCACCGTCCACTCGACCCCGACGGCGGTCATCACCATCTGCCGAGTCCGCGGCGCCAGACCGGAGATGTCGGCGAAGTAGGAGTTGAGCCGGCTGCGCAGGCTCTTGGCCTTGCCGACATAGATGACCCGGCCGTGTTGATCCCGGAATCGGTAGACACCCGGTTCGACGGGAATCGACCCCGGAGCGGGTCGGTAGGTCGCGGGATCGGGCACTGACCCAGGTTACTGCGGGCGACGCGAGTTGATGTCGGACTGGTAGCGCCGCAGCACGGCCCTAACCCGTTCCATCGAGTCCACAGCGCGACCCTTGTCCACGGCCTGGATCGCCATCACTGCGATGTACTCGTCGTCGGGCAGGTCGAGTCGCGCCCACCGGGCTCCCGGCGGGAAGGACACTCCAAGGACTTGGTCCCACGGAAATAGCCTGTAGCCGAACAGGTTTCGCACTGCAACCCCGGACGGCCCAACCCGCAGCCGAGGTCGCGCTAACAGGCACACGAAAACCGCGATGACCGCTCCCACCATCGCAATGGCCACCTGATCTGCGGTGCGGAAGATCACTCCGGTGGAGGATTCCTTGAGTAATACACCGACGACCACGTGGGCGGCGAAGATCATCACCGCCGCGCCGTAGGCGAAAAACGGCGTCAGGTACGGCCTGACCTGAATGTCCCAGCTGTTGTTGTCTCCTGCGCTCATGATTGCAGCTGACCCAGCGTAAGCGCCGTGGACAGCGCCGCAGCCGCCGCTTGAGCGCCCTTGTCCTCTGCGGAGGTCGGCAGCCCAGCCCGATCTAGCGCCTGGTGTTCGGTATTCGTAGTGAGCACCCCGTTGGCAACGGGCCTGGACGCATCGAGTGAAACCCTCGTCAGCCCCTGGGTGACAGCGTCACAAACGTAGTCGAAATGCGGTGTCTCACCTCGAATCACCACGCCGAGTGCCACCACGGCGTCGTGGGTCCTCGCCAGCGCCTGGGCCACCACCGGAATTTCGATGGCTCCCAGGACCCGCACGACCGTCGGTTCTGCAATCCCAGCTGCCGCCGCGGTCCGTCTGGCACCCTCAAGCAGCGCATCGCAGATCGTCTCGTGCCACGTGCTGGCC
>JBMYXJ010000618.1:0-2312 GCA_049608285.1 Mycobacterium sp.
AACTCGACTGCGCCGCCGCCGGACAGGCTCCACGGGTGGGCAGCGAAGCCGCTTCGGGGTAGGTCAGCAACGCTGATGTAGGCGTCTTCGTGACCAGGCCGGCCGATGTTCTCAACGATTGCCGTCCAGACGATTCCCTTTGATGGCTCGGGAGGTCGTCCTGGTTCGCCCCTGATACCAAGGACTGCGCGAACTGTGTCTGCGGTCGGTTGTTGGTTCCGCCCGATAATGATGGCGGTGGGCGTGCCGTGGCCGGGGATGTAGGCGCCCGAGGTGTCGATCACCGTGCGAAGGTCAACGGTCGGAAGGAACTGCTCGATGAGCTTGGAGCCGAACTCGCGTTTCATGAATGCATTGGACGTTATCTGCCCAACCCAGCCTGCTGATCGTCGAGTTCCACCGGAGCGTGCGAGGCGGAAGAACAGTTCCATGAAGGGCACGGTCAGTGCGTACTTGCGGTGCGGAGTCTTGTAGAGGGAACGATACGTCGCGTTGAGTGCGGCGTCTTTGACGGTGATGTATGGGGGATTACCGACGACCACATCGTGTTCGCGGTGCAGGATTCTAGTAAGCGCCTCGGCGTTTTCGGTGGTGTCGGCGCGTACGGAGGGTCCGCTGGCGAGCAGGTCTTCGGGCAACAGCTGCTGATTGGCGCCCCAGAGCAGGCTGTCCCCGGCGGCGAGATGGGGGTCGTAGGCGATGCGCTGCTCGATGCTGGTGTCCCCGGCGGCGTGAAGTGCCGCGACCAGCAGGCGGAAGCGTGCGATGGCGACGGCGAAGGGGTTGATGTCGACGCCGTAGACGCCGTCGAGTGCCTTCTCGACGAGTTCACGCGGGCCCAAAGCCGGGGCGTGACGCTGCCAGCGGTCGTGCAGACGGTGAAACGCCCCGAGCAGGAAGTGCCCGGAGCCGCAGGTCGGGTCGATGACGGTGAACCCCTCAAGCGGGCGATCCGCCAGGGCCGGTTCCATTGTTTGGTCGAGGATGAACTCCTCGACGAATACTGGTGTTTGAAGTAGCGCGTAGGTTTTCTTGGCGTGCTCGGACAGGTCCTGGTAGATGTCACCCAGGAAGCGGGTGTCCATACCGTCGAACGAATACGCGGGGTCACCGTCGGGGTTCTGCTGCCACCAGAACTCCAGCAGCGCGCGGGCAGCATCCCCGGACGGGGCGACCAAGTGGATGGGGGAGAAGCGGTCCACCAACCCGTCGGTGGCCGGGAACTGGGCGAAGTGGTCGATGATCTGGGCCAGCCACTCCCGGTCGGTGTGCTCGGGATGCTTTTGGAAGTAGGCGCGGCGCGAGTCCAGGGCGTGGGTGCGCTCGTCGGGATTCGCCCCCGAGATCCAGCGCGATGTCACCAACCGGTTGTCCTCGCAGTAGCGCGCGAACACCGTCAACAACACCCAGGCGACCGCGGCCTGGGTGACACGGTCGTTTCGCCACTGCGGCCAGGAGGCTGCGGTGCGGTTGGTTGTGGAGGCTTTGTCATAGTCGCGCTTCCACGCGTCGAACACCCCGTCCTGGCGGAGATCAACGTCGTCGCCGTCGACGCGGACACACAAATCCGCTTCCAGTTCGAGCACATGGCGGCGCAGCGACGACACCAAATCCGATGAGGCCGAGGCCATCACATCACTCCTTGGTCGCCACGCGCAGTCACAAGATCGGTGCCGGGTTTCCACACGATGAACTGCCCGCCGGGGGAGCCCAGTTGAATGGGTTTGCGGTCCACCAGAGCTGCGTGCTGGCCGCGAAGTTGCGGCAGGATCACCCACACGGGGCGTCGCCGCGGTGCGGCCAGGTCGCTGAGCTTGGCCAACACGTCCAGATGCCCGTAGCGTGCCAGCGGCGACACGTCGGTCAGGATCAGCGGCTGCGGGCTTGGGTCACCGTCGAACACGTTGGCCTCAAGTTCCTGCCACAGCTGAGGGACCACGCGGTCGATCACCGTGCGCAGCCCTCGCGCGTCCAGCGGTGTCGCCTCGGCGGCATCCGCGCTGCGAATCAACTCCCACGAGACTCCCTGCTGTCGGGCAAGAGCGCGCATCGCGTCGATCAGTCCAGTGGTGATGTTCACCAGTTGCCCGTCGTAGGCCTCGGCGAGCTCACGGGCCACCCTTTCATGCTGGCTCGGGCGGTCCGGTGGGACGGGCACCCCGATCGCCATGAATCCGTGCTCGGCGACCGAGCGACGCAGGATGGTGTGCTGGTCGGCGCCGCCGCGGGTCGCTTCGGAAGTTGTTGGGGTGGTCGGCGGAATGGTGGTGGGGTTGCGGGTGTGCATGGTCGTCGCGCTGGGAGGCCGCGCG
>JBMYXJ010000619.1:0-2301 GCA_049608285.1 Mycobacterium sp.
GCCGAGGTCTCCGCCATGAAGACGTCCAGTCCATAGAAACCGACCATGTCTTGGATCCAATGCGAGTTCACAATGGACTTGCCCTGCGAGATCGGCAGGGCGTGAAAGACTCCGGTTGGACGGTGACTGTACTGTTTGAGCGCGCTGAAGAACGGCGACTGATATCGGGCTGCCACTCCCTGCAAGATGCTCAGGTGCAGCTCGAGAAAGCCTTCCCTGGCATGGAATACGCGCCGGAAGTTGGTGTCTGCCCGGCCGGCGGTTTTCTCCACCTCTAACTCGGTCATCAGATACAGGTCGAGCTCGGGCCTCAGATCGGTCAGCGCCGCTGCGAGGATTTCCGCCCGCTCGCCGGGGGTCTGGCCGTCATCGAGTTCCTCGGATACGTCGGTATCGACGAAATCGGCAAGTGCGGACAGGTCGCGGGCGGCGTTCGCAGCAAACCGTCGCCCGATCACCACGGCCTGCAAGTTCACGTTGAGCCGTGCCGCGACCAGCGCCTCAGCCACGCTGGACACCAATACCAGCTCGTAGAAGAATTCGTCGTCGGGGCGACGCCAGCGCTGCACTGCTGCCCGCACCGTGCGTTTCTGCTCCTCGTTGAGGGCCTCGACAGCCAACACCTCGAAGTAGGGCCGCTCGTGATTGATCGCCGCCGGGGGGTTATCGGACTGGTGCTGATCCGGGGCAAGAGCATCCTGGTTATCGAGCGCCGCAACGTCGACGGCGCCGCGGCGGTAGACCTCGGTGGAGAGCGCGCGATTGATTTGGGTGACCGCGTGGGAAAACTTGTCGTAGCGGGCGGTGGTGAACAGTCGATCGAGCTTGGCGAACCGCGGTGCTCCCGGATATGCCCACAAAGGCTCGAACGGCGTCAGCCTGGTCAGTAGCTCCTCGCAGACTGCACGGTGCCTGTCCGTGGGCTTTCCGGCCGCGGCTTCGTGGGTCAGCTGATGGGCAGCGTCTTCAAGACGACACCATGCGTCGGCCCGCAGTTGCCAGACGCTGTTGTACGCGCGCGAACTATCCGTCATCACCGGCACCTTTCACCGGGAAAACCATATGTCACTTCGGGCGCATCGGGTTCGGCATCGGAGCAAAGAACGCTTGGTGCGGGCTACGGAGACGCCAGTTGCTGCTGTGCGTCAACCCGCAGATCCGCGCGTTCGCGGGGTCTGGGCGCCGGTAGGGTGTCGGCATGCGCGTCTACCTGGGGGCCGACCACGCCGGATACGAGCTCAAGCAGGCCATCGCCGAGCATCTGAAGGCGACCGGGCACGAACCCGTCGACTGCGGCGCCTTCAGCTACGACGCCGAAGACGACTATCCGGCGTTCTGCATCGCTGCCGCGAAGAAGACCGTCGCCGACCCGGGAAGCCTGGGCATTGTGCTGGGCGGTTCCGGCAACGGCGAGCAGATCGCGGCCAACAAGGTTCCGGGGGCGCGCTGTGCGCTGGCCTGGAGCCCAGAGACCGCGTCGCTGGCCCGAGAGCACAACAATGCCCAATTGATCGGTATCGGCGGCCGTATGCACACTACCGCGGAGGCGCTGGCCATCGTCGACGCATTCCTGGCCACCGCGTGGTCGCAAGCCCCGCGCCACCAACGCCGGATCGACATCCTCGCCGAATACGAGAACACCCACGTCGCACCGCCGGTGCCCGGCGCCTAGCAGGTCGGACTCGATGCCCGAGGGCCATACCCTGCATCGATTGGCCCGGCAGCACCAACGTCGTTTCGGCCGCGCGCCGGTACAGGTCTCGAGCCCGCAGGGCCGGTTCGCCGAGGGAGCCGCGGCAGTCAGTGGACGGGTCCTGGAAAAGGCCAGTGCCTGGGGCAAACATCTGTTTCACCACTATGACGGCGGACGCGCCGTGCACGTACATCTGGGGCTGTATGGGACGTTTACCGAGCTTGCGCAGCCGGTGCCGCTCCCCGTCGGGCAGGTGCGTATGCGGATGTTGGGGGCCGAGTACGGCACCGATCTGCGAGGCCCGACGGTCTGCGAGGTGATCGAGACGGCAGAGATCGCCGACGTGGTGGCTAAGCTGGGCCCTGACCCGCTGCGCCCCAAGGCCGACCCTTCACCGGCCTGGCGACGAATCGCCAAGTCCAGCAGGCCCATAGGCGCGTTGCTCATGGACCAGGGCGTCATTGCCGGCGTGGGCAATGTGTACCGAAGCGAGCTGCTGTTTCGCCGCGGCATCGACCCGCTGCGCCCCGGTGCGGCTATCTCCGCTGACGAATTCGACGGTATGTGGATCGACCTGGTCGCGCTCATGAAGGTCGGTGTGCGTCGAG
>JBMYXJ010000620.1:0-2294 GCA_049608285.1 Mycobacterium sp.
GTAGCAACGATGGCGGTTCTCGGCGCGGCGGCCTTCATCCACTTGGTGCGCTATGTGCTGCTGATCGTCAACCGCACGGTGTTGCTCAACCCGTGGGTTGCGGGCGCCGCGACCTGGTTTGGAGTCGCAGCCAGCGTCGTGGCGATGTTCATGGTCGTGGCGAGCGCGCTACTGCTGACGAACTGGCTGATCGCGAGACGGTCGGCTGCGTTCGAGCACCTCGGTCGCCGGGAACCAAGACCGATCTGGGCGCTGCGCGCGGGTTGTCTGGTGCCGGTCGTGAACCTGGCATGGGCACCCGTGTACGTCATCGAGTTGGCCGAAGCTGAGGCGCGCCTGAAATGGCTTCGCAGGCCAATCGTGGTGTGGTGGGTGGTCTGGGTGTTCAGCACCGCGGTGTCGATCTTCTCGATCGCGACCAGCTTCACCACCGATCCCCAGGGTATTGCCGACAACACTGTGACCACGATCGTGGCGTACTTGCTGGCGCTGGCAGCCCTGTTGTTGGCGCTGCAGGTCGTCCTGGGTTTCGAGCGTCAGCCAGTGGAGAGGCCGTCGAAGCGTTGGGTGATGGTCGCAGACGCTTCGGCTGCCGCAGATCCGGCAGAACCAGGGTCTACGGTTGAGCCTGAAGGGCGAAACCCGGCAGCATAGCCCTATGAGCTCTGGCGAGACCTTCGGCGGTCACCCATTCGTGGTGGCGCACCGCGGCGCCTCAGCGGACCGTCCAGAGCACACTCTGGCCGCTTACCTGCAGGCCCTTGACGAGGGCGCGGAGGGGGTCGAATGTGATGTTCGGCTCACCCGGGACGGCCACCTGGTCTGCGTGCACGACCGCAGCCTGGACCGCACTTCCACCGGAACCGGTCTCGTCAGCGAGATGACGCTCGCCCAACTACGCGACCTGGACTACGGCGAGTGGCATCCCAGCTGGCGCGCCGACGGCAGTCACGGCGACACCGGGTTATTGACCCTTGAGGACCTTGTCCGGTTGGTGCTGGACTGGAATCGGCCGATCAAAATCTTCATCGAGACCAAACACCCAGTGCGCTACGGCGCTTTGGTGGAGAGCAAGTTGCTGGCCTTGCTACATCGTCACGGCATCGCCTCGCCGGCCTCGGCGGACCTGTCGCGGGCGGTGGTGATGTCGTTCTCTGCCGCGGCGGTGTGGCGAATCCGACGGGCCGCACCGATGCTGCCGACGGTGCTGCTCGGTGAGACATCCCGCTATCTGGGGGGCAGCGCCGCAACCACTGTCGGGGCGACCGCGGTCGGCCCCTCCATCGCAACCTTGCGTGAGCACCCGGAGTTGGTGGACCGCGCGGCCGCCCAGGGGCGTGCGCTGTACTGCTGGACGGTCGATCACTACGAGGACGTGCAGTACTGCCGAGACCTGGGCGTGGCCTGGATCGCGACGAACTATCCGGGTCGCACCAAGATCTGGCTGCAAAACGGGCTCACTGGCGCCGACCGAGATTGAGACGCACCAATAGGGATTGGGACGCGCCAGTAGAGATTGAGGCGCACCAATATTGGCGCCCATCAGGGGTGAGCAGCCTCCAGGAGGTCGGGGGGTATCGGCGAATCGGAGTTCAGGGCCGAGAACAGGCGCTGCGCGGCTTCGCTGTCCCACACCACGACAGAGCCCGATGTGTTCTCGGTGAGCTCGCCGATCGGCACTGTCACCGTCGTGATGTGGCCGCGCAGCGTCCACGCCAGGGTCACTAGATCCCAGATGTGATCGCCCTCGCCCACGGTGACTGTGTTGGCGGCTGCGCGTGCCATCGGGTACCACCGCAGCGGGTTGAGTAGCACTTCGGGGCTGATGGCTCGGTGTACGAGCGCCGACATGAATTCACGTTGGTGGGCCATGCGGTCCAGGTCCGCGCGCGGGGTGGCGCGGCTGCGCACGAAGCCCAACGCGGTGCGGCCGTCGAGCTTCTGGCACCCTGCCGGCAGCTCGATCCCGGCGAGCGGATCGCTTATGGGTTCAGAGGGGCACATCGTTACGCCGCCGACCGCATCGACCAGGCGCGCGAAACCGCCGAAGCCGAGCTCGGTGTAGTGGTCGATGCGCACCCCGGTGGCCTGCTCGACGGTCTGCACGAGCAGGGCTGGGCCCCCGACCGTGAACGCGGTGTTGACCTTGTCACTGCCGTAGTCGGGAATGGGTAGGTACGAGTCTCGCGGGATGGACACCAACGTCGCCGGTGTGCCGGAGCCTATCCGGGGGATGTGCACCATCATGATGGTGTCGGTGTGGCTGCTACCGAGGTCACCTCCGGTGCTTAGCT
>JBMYXJ010000621.1:0-2291 GCA_049608285.1 Mycobacterium sp.
TGGACCGCGAGCCGGTACGGGCTACGCGGACGCTCGATCGAGGCCAACAGGGCGAAGGCGTCGCCGTTCTCCAGCACCGAACCGAAGGCCAGTTCCTGCTGCTCACCAAATGGCAGCGTGCGAGCAGCGTCGCTGTCCGGCGAGTCCGCCCAGAACCGAAACTCCTGCTCGGTCGTCGCCTCCCACTCGGCGGCCTGGTCGTCCGACATGCCCAGCCGGTCGGCGTCGATCGTCGACTGCAGCGTGAGCCCGCCGCCAACCACGTTCTGCGTGTTCGTGCTGATCGCACCCGCCGCGATCGGGATGTTGCGGCGCGCATCTCGCGAGCGCTCGCGCAACGTCGGCAGATCGTCGAGCGAGTCCGCGTCGGCATCACCCGCGAGCGGGTTCCACGCCTTGAGCGCCCGACGCGAGCGAGAGGCCCCCACGTAAGCGCCCGACAGCGCCTGCAGCGCCCGCGCGTGCGCCCGCTTTGTGCCGGCGACCGGGTCGAACCAGTTGATGAACCGATCGGCGATCGTCGGCGCCGGCAGATCGACGTGGCGGCTCTTAGCCAACGGGCGTCGCTCCACGCACCCGGATCCCACCGCGGGTCATGCGTGCGATCTCGCGCTCGAGATCGAGCATCTGTTGTCGCAACTCGTTGGCCGCCGGCCGTGAGGTGCTGAAGCTGCCAGAGCCCGTCGACACCGACACGTTCTCGCCCTTCAGGGCCTTCAGGTACGCCGCGCGAACCGCATCGTATTCCTCCTGCGCCTGCGCAACGGTGCGGTAAGTAGCCATCAGTGCGAGATCCCCTTGCTGCGCATCCGGCGGCCACGACGTGCCTTGGCGGCCGGTCGTGTCACTGCTGCTGCTTCGGCCCGCTCGGCCTGGCGTGGCGGCGATGTCCCTGGCGCGGGTCGCGCAGCCTGCGCCCGCTGTGCGACCGGCGCCTTGATCAGCCGACCCACGGCCCGCGTGCTGCGTGCCATCACGTAGTTCCCCGCCTCGCAGTCGAAGAAGTGGTTGGGCCCTGTCTTCACCCACTTCACCTTCTGCGTGATCGGGTTGACCGTCCGTTCCTCGGCGACGACCTGACTGCAGTAGTCGTCCGTGACGTCGTCGGGCACGTGCCAGGCGTTCGGGACGTCCCCGCCGGCGGCGATACGCCCATGCACGAAGCTCTTCGCAACGTCTGTGTCGTAGTGCCAGAGCTGCAAGCCGTACTTGATCTGAGCGCCGCGCGCGTCGACCTCGATCTTCGACGCATAGAACGGCTTCGAGAGGGTGTCGTGCCCCTTGGTCGGAAACGCCCGCGGGTGCGTCCTGCAGAAGGCGTACACCTCGTCCGCGCGGTACCCCGAGTCGACGCCCATTCGGACGATGCCGTAGCCGTCCCAGGTTTGCGTGTAGATGTCCTCGAGCTTGTCCCAGGTCTCCGCGAGCAGCGTGTTGCCCCAGATCTCGCCCGCCTCAATCAGCCAGCTGCGGTACTTGAGACCCCAGCCCCGGACTACGTAGGTCAGGAACCGCTTCTGCACGTCCACGAAGCACGTCAGCAGGTTGACGTCGTCCGGCACGGCCCCGGACAGGTAACCCGCGCACCGCTCCTTGACGGCTTCCGCCTTGGGCGCATCACCGCCGATCCCGAAGAGCTCGCCGAAGACGGTGTTCAGGACGCCCTGTACGCGCTCGTCCTCGCCGCTCTGCACCGCCCGGAACCAGCGAACCGCCAGCGCGCCGAACGTCGCCTTGACGCTGAAGTTGCAGAGCCCCGAGACCCAGTACGTGAACTCCGAGCCCTCGAGCACGTAGCGCGCGCCAGTGTGCGCGGCGCCGCCCGTGTCGAGGATGTCGCCGTCCGGCGTGACCGACTGTCCGGGCGCCACGAAGCGACCGCGCGCGTTCAGCTGCGCCTTGTGCTCGGACCCGATCTGCGATCCGCAGCGCGGGCACACGAGGCGTGCCTCGCGCTCGATCGTCTCGAGGTCGTCCGTGTCCTCCGGCCACCACAACAGCTTGTGCCGCGGGATGAAGTACTCCCGGCAGTCCGGACACGGCCACGCCCACTCGTGCCGGCTACCCTGCTGCCAGAGCATCCAGATAGGCGACGATACCTGCGACCCATCGGCAACCTTCCAGTGCTCGAGCCCCGTCTCCGGGTGGACGTAGGTCTCGACGTTCCCGAGCGTCGACGACGAGACCCCCACCGTCCGGCCGTCCGGGTACTCGTTGTGGCGCGGCTCGATGTGCTGGAGGTACTGGATCACCTGGTCGCGGTCGCCCATGTCGCGCGCGATCTGGGCCGC
>JBMYXJ010000622.1:0-2284 GCA_049608285.1 Mycobacterium sp.
GCAACCTTTCGGCAGCCTCCAGCCTAGCCGCCCTAACCGACCTCACCGTCGAGTCGCAGCTCGACCATCGGCAGCGTGGTGCCTCCGTCGTCGATGGGGCTCCCCAAGGCCTCCTCAAGTACAGGCTTGAGGCGTTCCCACGCGCGAGGATGCTTGGCGCGGTACACCGCCAGCGAACGTTCAGCTTCCTGCGGGTCCAGGACGCGCGCGGTCGCGGGCGCCGGTGCGCGACTCCCGGCATAGACGCGCACTCTCGGGTTGGCCACGATATTGCGGAACCATTGGGACTTCACGCCAAAGCCGGATGCGATGACATAGGTGCCGGGCTCGGGGTGCTCGATGACTTCCAATACGACATAGCGCCGAGCACCTGAGTTTCGGCCAACGTGTTCGAGCATCAACAGCCGTGGTCCCAAAACCGACCCGGCGCGGGCCCTGTAGAGCCAAATGGGAGCGCGCATAAGCTTGCGCGAGCGCAGCACCCGCGCACCGGCGCCGGCGAAGCTGAACGACGAACGTGATCTGGACATGATTTCACTCTGTCACAGCCTGGCCGGAGTCCCCCTCGCCTCCTTCGTCTTTGGCGTCATTTGGCCGGCCTAGAAGGAGGTGCGTGGTCAGGCTCGAGTTCGGTTGCGATCGTCCGGAACAACGTATCGGCTTCGTTGTGGTAATCGCCATCTGTATCGAACGCCGACGGTTCAAAGGTGACTGCCACGGCGATCGCGACGCTCTCCGGCGGAAGGTAGGCCGTCAGGGCTGCGTAGCCGCCGAACAACGGGTTTTGCAGTACCCAGTCGCCGGAAATGATGATTCCCAGTCCGTATGTGTAGTAACCGGTCTGGGCAAAACATGTACGGCATCCCGGCTGCGCACGGGTCTTCCCGCGCAGATCGGTAGAGATCATCCTGCGATAGGAGTCTTCGCTTAGCAGCCGTCCCGACCCGACCCCTGCGGCCGTTGCTTCGAGATCGTAGATGTTGGAGGTTTGGATCGCGCCGTGGGTCATCGTCCACGATGGATTCCAATACGTGGTTTCCTCGTAAAACGGTGCATCGTCAGGGATGCCGAAGAACGCCCGCCGCTCGGAGCTGAAGGCGTGTAGCACCGGTGATGGGATCTTGGCCGTCAGAGAGGCAGCCGTGTTGGTCAACCCCAGGGGGCCAATAACCTTTTCAGCCAACAGCTTGGTCATCGGCTCGCCGGTGGCCTTCTCCAGTGCCAACCCCAACAGCACGTAGTTCGTGTGCGCATAGTTCCAGTTGGTTCCGGGCTCGTAGATCAGCGGTTTGGCGACCGCTAAATCGAGCAGCTCCTGTGTGGTCCAGGCGCGGAACGGATCGGTGTACATCGCGTCTTCGAACTCCGTGTTGCCCAGCACGTAGTCGTGATAGCCGGAGGTCATCTGGGCCAGCTGACCGAGAGTTACCTGCTCGGAATGGGGGACCTCGGGTAGCCAGGTGGACAGCTTGTCGTCGAGGCTGACCACATTCTCCTCAGCCAGTAGCAAGAGAAGGGTGGCCACATAGGAGATGGCCACCGCCCCATTGCGGAAATGCATGTCAGTCGTTGCAGCGACACCGCTCATGGACTCGCCGGCAGCGTAGGTAAGAATCTCCTCTCCATTTCGGGTCACGCGCACAATGACCGACTTCAGATGTCCTTTCCCCATCGTGTCGCGCACGATGCTCATGATGGCTTCGGCTTCGTGGCTTGCCGAAGGCGCCGGCGGTCGTAGTCCCGATTGGCAGCCAGTGAGCGCAACCAGGATGCAGGCGGTGGCGAGCAAGCGGCGAGGCACCCGGAGATCTTGGCAGATTGGCGCGGTGTTTACCTATGATCGGACTGTAGGAGGGCTCGATGGTTGCCTTTGTTTGCGTGGTCGGCCTCACGGCGGCGGCGCATTTCGCGTATCTCGGCTATCTGGTTGTCGGCGGGTTCCTCGCGTGGCGCCTGCCGCGCACGATCATGTTGCACATACCGGCGGTGGCGTGGGGGATTGCCAGCATCACGCTGGGGCTGCCGTGCCCGCTCACCGCCCTGGAAAGGTGGGCTCGAGCCGGAGCCGGGATGGCCGGGTTGCCGCCGGAGGGCTTCATCGCCCACTACCTCATCGGCGTGCTGTATCCGGTAGAGCTGGTCTCCGTTGCCCCGGCGCTCGCGTTCGGTGCGGTGCTCATGTCGTGGATGGTGTTGGCCGTCCGCGGCGCACCACGTTGGCGTGAAAGTGTCGCTGCCTTCGAGGGAACTTCCTAGATGTCGAGCCAAGAAAAGGCGCGGGCAT
>JBMYXJ010000623.1:0-2284 GCA_049608285.1 Mycobacterium sp.
CTGCATCGTTTTGCCAGAGAACCCAACGTCCCACTTAACCCGAGGGTTTCCGGTTGCTCAGCGCGGCGGGCGCCCTGTGAGCGAGCCTGGGGCCAAGTTGGTTTTGAATCGTGCTTCTATTGCTCAAGCCGGCGTGTTAGGAGTTTGCGGAGAACGCACCGTCGCGTTGAGTTTTTCGTCCGATTGAGGGGCATTAACCTGGTGCTCCGGGCGCTACGGCACCCAGATCCGGCCGCTCCGGCGTGGCGACAGCATCGGTCACAGCGACGTCACAACGTGTGGCGAACGCCACGTCGTTGGGGGCCTATGGTCCGCTTTGCGACCAGATTTTCTGCTCGATCTCGGGCACGAGGTCTTCCAGATGATCGTTGAGGTAGAAGTGGTGTCCATTGAACGCTCGCACCGAAAACTGTGCCGTAGTCCGCTCCGACCACGGGGTCACCTTCTCAGCGGTAGCAATCTCATCCTCATCGCCGTAGAACACAGAGATCGGACATGAGAGCGTCGCTTCGGGAGGGCAGTCGTAGTTAGCGATGGCCTTGAGTCCCCGCAGGGTTGGCAGGATCGCCGCCGCAAACTCGGGGTTCTTCATGAATTCTGGACTGGCCCCTGTCATCGTGCTGACGGCTGCCAGGAGCCCGTCATCGCTGTCTGGGACGTCCTCATAGCCCACCCGGCCGGGAGCTGCGCACGCCGACACGAACAGCGCTGTGATCGGCCTGCCCGCTGCCTCGAAACGGCGAGCGACCTCGAACGCCAATAAACCACCCATGCTGTGCCCGAAGAAGCTGATGGGACCGTCGTGATCCTGAACAGGGGAAATGTTCTTGCAGACCTCGTCGGCCAACGCCGGCAGACTGGTGAATGAGGCGAAATCCTGCTTTCCGCGTTGTCCCGGATACTGCACCGCGACGCGCTTGATGTCCGTGGAGAAGGTCTTCGCGAACGGAACGTAGTACTGCGCTGATCCCCCGGCGTGGGGAAAGATGAACAACGTCGGTTGTGCGTTTCCGGTGCCGGCAGCGCCTGCTGTCATGAAAGTCAGGGTACCTTTCCCGACTTTTACCCACCTTTCCCAACCGGTCGGGACGGGCTAGGCGAAGGCCTCAACAGGTGGGCACGAGCAGACGAGGTTGCGGTCACCGTAGGTACCGTCGATGCGGCGCACCGGCGGCCAGACCTTCGGCCTGAACGTGGCGCCGAGGGGGTAGGCGGCCTGCTCGCGGGTATAGGGGTGGTTCCAATCGGCGACCAACAGGCATTGCGCGGTGTGCGGCGCCCCCCGGAGTGGGTTGTCATCGGCGGGCCAAGCTCCGGAACCGACTTGGTCGATCTCTGCCCTGATCGCGATCATCGCCTCGCAGAATGCGTCGATTTCGGTCAGCGATTCACTTTCTGTGGGTTCGACCATCAATGTGCCCGCAACCGGGAAACTCATCGTTGGAGCGTGAAAACCATAATCTGCCAACCGCTTTGCCACATCGTCGACGGTGACTCCGGTAGCTTTGGTGATTGCGCGCAGGTCGAGGATGCACTCATGTGCCACCATGCCGTTCTCGCCGGTGTAGAGCACCGGGTAGTACTCGTCGAGCCGGCGGGCGATGTAATTGGCCGAGGCGATGGCCACTAATGACGCCAAGCGCAGGCCCGGCGCCCCCATCATTCTGATGTAGGCCCACGTGATCGGCAGGATCGAGGCCGAACCGTACGGGGCCGCCGACACCGTGGGCCTGGTCGCAGAGGGCTCCACTTCCGAGGTGGAGGCCCGTCCGCTTGCCGGCGATTCGGCGGCGAGCGGGTGGCCGGGCAGATAGGGGGCCAGATGATCGCGAACCGCGACCGGCCCGACGCCGGGGCCGCCACCGCCGTGTGGGATGCAGAACGTCTTATGCAGGTTCAGGTGGCTGACATCGCCACCGAAACGGCCAGGTCGGGCGAGCCCCACCAGCGCGTTCAAATTGGCGCCGTCAACGTAGACCTGTCCACCAGCGTCGTGCACCGTCGCACAGATGTCTGCGATGTCATGCTCGTACACCCCGTGAGTGGATGGATAGGTCACCATCAACGCGGACAACCGACCTGCGTATTCGGACACCTTGGCACGCAGATCGTCGAGATCGACATCGCCGTTCGACCGGCAGCCGACGACAACCACCTTCATGCCGACCAGGGCGGCCGAGGCAGCGTTGGTCCCGTGTGCGCTGGACGGGATCAGGCACACATCTCGTCCGGAGTCGCCGCGCGCGCAATGGTAAGCCCGGATGGCCAGCAGGCCCGCATACTC
>JBMYXJ010000624.1:0-2279 GCA_049608285.1 Mycobacterium sp.
GAGCGAGGTAACGAGCGAGCATCCAGCCCCGAGCGAGGTAACGAGCGAGCATCCACCCCCGCCACTGACGACACTTCTCATGGTGTAGGTCAGCGGCGCAAATAGTCCAGCTGGGCCTGCACCGACCATTCGGCCACATCCCAGAGTTTCTCGTCGACATCGGTGTAGACGTGCTCGACCACTTCGCGACAGCTGGCGCCTTCACCGAGTTCACTCAGCGCCGCCCGGACCTGAGAGAGCCGCTCGTGTCGGTGCGCGAGATAGGTATCACTGACGGCAACGATGTCATCGAGCTCAGCGCCGTGACCAGGCAGCACGGTGCGATGTCCCAGCCCGCGCAGGCGGTGCAGCGTATCGAGGTAGTCGCCCAAGTCGCCGTCTTCGCGGTCGATCACGGTGGTTCCGCGACCCAGAATGGTGTCCGCGGTCAACACCGCACTCTCAGCGTCACGACCCTTTCCGCCGACATCCCCTAGGAGAAACGAAACCGAGTCAGCGGTATGGCCCGGTGTGGCCATGACGGTAATACGTAGACCGGCGGCGTCGATCACCTCGCCGTCGGTCAGCGGTCCGCCCATGCCACGCAGGAATCCACTGCCCACCGAGCGCACAACGGCTCCGGTGAGCTCCACGATCCGGTCGATCCCGCCGGTGTGGTCGGAGTGACGGTGGCTGATGAGCACCAGCGGGATCGGCCCGAGCGCGGCCAGTCGCTCAAGGTGCCCGTCCTCGTTTTCGGATCCGGGGTCGTCATCGGGTCCGGGATCCACGACCACCATCTCGTTGCTTCCCGGGCCCTGCAGCACCCAGGTATTGGTGCCGTCGAGAGTCATCAACCCCGGATTGTCACAGAGCAGGACCGAAGCGGCCTCGGTGACCGGTCGCAGCAATCCGTAGGCGGGATGCTCCAGCGCACTCACGCGTCACGCGACCTCTGCCCTGACTTCCAGGATGACTTCCACTTCCACAGGCGCGTCCAGTGGCAGCTCGGACACCCCAACCGCTGAGCGGGCATGCGACCCGGCCTCCCCGAACACCTCTGCGAATAGCTCGGAGGCGCCGTTGATCACACCGGGTTGACCGTTGAAACCCGGCGCGGAGGCCACGAATCCGACAACCTTGACCACGCGCACCACCGAGTCGATACCGACCAAGGAGTCGACGGCGGCCAATGCGTTCAACGCGCACTGCCGGGCCAGGCTCTTCGCCTCGTCCGCAGAGACCTCTGCCCCCACCTTGCCTGTCACGGGTAACTCGCCGGCCGTCATCGGCAACTGCCCTGCGGTGTATACGACGTTTCCCGTGCGCACCGCCGGTACATAGGCCGCGAGCGGCATGACAACCTCGGGAAGCTCGATGCCTTGCTGCGCCAGCCGCGCCGAAGGTGTCTGATGTAACCCGTCAGACTGCTCCGGCCTGCTCATTTCGGTCGTTTGAGGTAAGCGACGTGTTGCTCGCCGGTCGGACCGGGCAGGACCGCGACCAGCTCCCAACCGTCCTCGCCCCACTGGTCGAGGATTTGTTTGGTGGCGTGTGTCAGCAGCGGGACGGTCGCGTACTCCCAGCGGGTTGGTTCGCTCATACGGCTGAGCTTATCCGCCGGCAGGCGTGCTATGGCTAGCATGCACTGGTGGCTACCACACAGAGCAGTTCGGGGCTGGCCGGCTGGCCGTCCCGCCTGACCGAGGCTCGCCTACATTTCGTTACCGGCAAAGGCGGCACCGGTAAGTCGACGATCGCCGCGGCGCTGGCCTTGGCGTTGGCCGCCGGTGGCCGCAAGGTGCTGCTGGTCGAAGTCGAAGGGCGCCAAGGTATCGCGCAGCTCTTTGATGTGCCGCCGTTGCCCCACGAGGAGGTCAAGATCGCGACCGCTGAGGGCGGTGGCGTGGTCAACGCGCTAGCGATCGACACCGAAACGGCATTTCTCGAGTACCTCGACATGTTCTACAACCTGGGGTTGGCCGGGCGGGCAATGCGCCGCATCGGCGCCGTGGAGTTCGCAACGACGATCGCGCCCGGCCTCCGCGACGTACTGCTCACCGGCAAGATCAAGGAGATCGTGGTCCGCTCCGACGAGGGGGGCGCAGCCGAGGGCAAGGGTAAGCAGATCGCCTATGACGCGGTCGTGGTCGATGCGCCGCCCACGGGTCGCATCGCCCGCTTCCTCGATGTCACCAAGGCGGTCTCCGACCTCGCACGGGGCGGACCTGTGCATTCTCAGGCCGAGGGTGTGGTCAGGCTTCTGCATTCCGACCTGACGGCAATCCATCTGGTCACGC
>JBMYXJ010000625.1:0-2271 GCA_049608285.1 Mycobacterium sp.
CGCTACGGGCTATTAGCTCAGGTGGTTAGAGCGCTTCGCTGATAACGAAGAGGTCGGAGGTTCGAGTCCTCCTAGCCCCACGGGAAGGTGCACATCGATGAAGCTGCTGCTCATGCTGGCCGGCGCCGTTGCCGTGGCCGCCGCACTAACTGTGTGGTGGACCCAGCACGGCGCCGAGGTATGGCATACAGTCGCCGACGTGCCCTCCTGATCGGGACGGGGGCCTTAGCTCAGTTGGTAGAGCGCTGCCTTTGCAAGGCAGAAGTCAGGGGTTCGATTCCCCTAGGCTCCACAAGTAGATAAGCAGGTCAGACCGAGGAGAATCGGTTGTGCCGGGCGCCCCGAATCCGAATCCGCCCGCGCCCCAAGGAAGCTCCCCACACCATCCCAGGCCGCCGCCCCTAAGCAACGGGGGGTAACGGTCTTCTTGGGTTCGGCGAATACATAGCAGGCGTTCGGGCTGGCTATGTCACCGAGCCACAAACAGAAGGGTGTGACCCAGATGCTGACGATGTATTTGTGCGGTGCGCTTATCGCCGCGGTGGCGACGATAGGCGCCACCATCCGGTTTTCCGGCTCGGGTGCTCCGGTAACCGCAATGACTCGGGTATCGGTCGCTGTCCTGGCCGGCGCGCTTTGGCCACTCCTGGCTGTCGGGGTGCTGCAAGGGGCCGGCATCTCGCTGCTGGCCAGACGACGGGTACGGGTTGCTCTTGTCAGTCCGGAGCTGCGGGCTCCAGGAGATTTGATGCTCACCGGCTAACCAGCGCGGCCCCTTTAGGACGCAGGTAGGCGCTGCTAAGAGTTCAGCGTGGCGCTGACGTAAGTCAGGTTGGTGAACGCGTCGTCGTCGTTGATAAAGATGCGTTCGATGCCGTTTCGCGCGAGTTGTTCACCTGCCGCCACGTCCTGGGCCGCCTGCCAGCCTGCCGAGGTCATGTAGCGCGGGCACGGCCCCGACTTCGACGCGTTTTCTTTGTGACTCACCGGTGAACGCAGCCACGCCAGCGGGGCTCGGGCCGTCTCCTCATCGGTGTCCTGCAGCTGCGGAACATATTCGGTAGCGATAGTGCTGCCTGGGGCGCTCAGGTTGGTGATGTTGTCGAAGAGCAGGTCTTGGGCGTCTGATGGCAGAAAAGGGAGCAGACCTTCGGCTGACCAGGCGGTCGGAGCGGCCACGTCGAAACCGGCTGATCGCAGTGCCGCGGGCCAGTCCTCACGCAAGTCGATCGAGACTGCACCTCGCTCGGCGCCGATGCCAGCGACCGCCGTAGTCCTGGAATCAATGACATGTGGATGGTCGATCTCATACACGACGGTCCTCCCGGCCGGCCAGGCCAGCCGGTAGGCGCGTGCATCCAACCCGGAAGCAAGGATCACCGCCTGCCGGACCTCGGAGGCGCCGACGGCGAGGTAGGCCTCGTCGAAGAACCTGGTACGTAAAGCCATTTCATCGATCATCGCGGGCAGCCTTGCCAGCGCGCCATCGGCGATGGCCGCAGGGCCGAATTCGCCGTCCAATAATCTGGTGAAGAACTCCATCCCGACTGCGCGCACCGACGGCTCGGCGAACGGGGCGCTAGCCACCCGGGGTCCTCGCGGATTGATCGACGATCGCCGCCCGGCAGCGATCATGGTCGCTGTAACCCCCACGCTCGACGCCAGATCCCAGCTGGCGTCGTCGGTGCCGTCGACTTTGCGAAGGGGTGCGGTCGTCATGGGTGTGTTCCTTCAGCCCCAGTACGGGGGGCACGCGTATCGACAATGTTGATGGCTTTAACATAAAGAGAAATGTTAATGTTGTCAACATGGTCGGCACGCGAAAGCACGCGCCCAAACCAATTGCCAAGCGCCGGAACACCTACCACCACGGTGATCTCAAGCGGGCGCTCACTAGTGCGGCCCTGGCCCTCGTGGCTGAAAAGGGCCCCAAGGGCTTCACGTTGAGCGAGGCCGCCCGGCGCGCCCAGGTCAGTGTCGCAGCCCCCTACCGTCACTTCGCCGATAAGGCCGAACTGCTCGCGGCAGCCGCCCTGTGCGCAGCCAGGGACAGCACATCTGATCCGAAGAGTCGGGTGATCGAGGTTGGGCGCGCCTATGTGCGCTGGGTCGTGACGCATCCGGACTATTACCAGGTCATGTTCGGTGCCGACACCTTCAAAGCCGAGAACCCCGATCTGCTGGCCGCCGCAACCCCGGCCTTCGACGTCTCGCTCGAGGCGATAACCAGCTGCCAGGAGGCCGGAATGATGCGCGGCCAAGACCCGCGCG
>JBMYXJ010000626.1:0-2265 GCA_049608285.1 Mycobacterium sp.
CAGTCCGTTTGGCGCTGCCCTTGTTCTGATTAGTCATGTCGAAATATCTCCTGAAACTAGTGTGGTTCGACGATCTACATGCTTGAGGGTGTCTAGGACGACACGTCCTGTGTCCCTTCGAGGCGAAGGAACTCGTCCTGCCATACGCAGGCAACGTTCTTGACGTCCTCCTCTCAGGAGATTCTCAGCATTAGTTCGACCATTATGTACCCGGGATGATTGACATGTGTCGTTTTGACGTAGTCCGTGACCGTCGCCGAGCATTTGGGACTAAAGTCCCTACGCTCACTGACCAATGTCACACTGCCCCAATTGATCCCGAGATCGGCAGACGTAAGGGATGGAAGCGCGAGACCATCAACGCCTGGCCACGCAGAGGCGCCACAGGAGGCTGTTGTCACAGATTGCCCATCAGTGCGTAGTCGAAGGCCGGGCTGAACCGGCGAGGACCGAGAGTGTCCTTAACCGCCCACTCCGCTGATACCCGGCGACCGGTACGACGCGTCTGAGGTCGACAGCGGTCCAGCGCTGTCCGTCAGAACAGCAGGCCGGTGAACTTCCAATCCAAGACCTGACGATCGCCCGTCGCGTCCGACGCACCAGTGGCGTAAACCGTCGAGCGAAGCCTTATAACGCCTCCCCGGCCTTCTGGCAACGGATCGGCGTCATCGATGCTGAGTTCGCTGTACAGAGTGTCGTTCTCATGCACCGGACCGGTGTGGTCGCACGACTCCCACGCCAGGACGGTGACAAGATTGGGCAATAGCCGAGTAGCCTGCGCCAGCGCCAGCCCAATAGTGTGGCCACCGTAGACCAGCCGCTGTCCGCCAACCCGCGAATCATGGTGGGTGGCAGCGATGTTCAGGGAGAGTCGAGCAAGCTCGGGCCCACTGCTCACCACATCGCCGGTGCTCGACAGCACGCTGCCCACCAACTCGGGGTCGAAATGTGGTCCGGGTACCCGGGAACGGAACGCGGCGGCGTCCCAGTCCGCCGTCGGATCGACAGCAGCGCGATCGTCGACACCGATCTCCGCCAGGTCGTCGTTGTGGCCGGTCTGGACGGTGTCAGCGCTCAGCGGCAGCATCGCGCATCGATGAAAATCCAGCACCAGCTGACCCAACCCGTCGACAGTGGTCATCCGAAGCGCCGCAAGGCCGGTTGGAGCGCGGCCGGGCTTGGCGGCGTTCTGCTTCAGGCCCACAACCTCGGTGCGGGTGAACAGGCGATCCCCCAGGACGGGGAACCGGTGAAACCTCACGCCGCGGTAGAACAAGTTGGCTTTGACCCGTTGCGTTACCAACGTGGACTGACCGATGGCCACGTCGCACACCAGCGCCGGGTGCGCCAGGGGCGCAGGCGCCCCGGTCACCGCGGCCGTCAGTTCAGCGTCCAGGGGCAAGCGAAGGCGGTCACCGATGATGGACTGGTGAACCGCGGCCAGGCCCGCGGTCAAGGTCATCGAAGGCGCGCTGTCGAAGACTTGCCCGACCTCAAGATCGTCGAAGTAAGGCCCGCCCGGGATTTGGCCGTACAAAATCACAGTTGCCCATGCTGGCATCGGCCCTGTTCACTGTCAACATTTGGCTAATATGGCCGTACATTTAGGGAACTTTGGAGATCAGGGGTGAGCCTCAGGGTGGTTGACGGACTAAGCGACGAAGAGAACCTGCTGGTCGAGACGGTCCGGGCGTTCGTCGACCGCGATGTCAAACCCACCGTGCGCGAGGTCGAACACGCCGGCGAATACCCCGAGACGTGGATCGAACAGATGAAACGCATCGGCATCTATGGGTTAGCCGTCCCCGAGGCCTACGGTGGCAACCCGGTGTCGACGCGGTGCTACGTCGAGGTCACTTCGCAGCTGTCCCGGGGCTGGATGAGCCTGGCCGGAGCGATGGGTGGACACACGGTCGTGGCCAGGCTGCTGACCCTGTTCGGAACTGAGGAACAGAAACAGCGATACCTGCCTGACCTTGCCACCGGAGCAGTGCGCGCAACGATGGCACTGACCGAGCCCGGTGGTGGCTCCGATCTTCAAGCGATCACCACCACAGCCCGCGCCGAAGGCGACGAACTGGTCATCAACGGCGCCAAGACCTGGATTTCCAACGCACGTCGCTCGGGCCTCATCGCCCTGCTGTGCAAGACCGATCCGGTCGCCAGCCCGCCTCATCGGGGTATCTCAGTGCTGCTGGTCGAGCACGGCCCGGGCCTCACTGTCTCCCGCGACCTACCCAAGCTCGGCTACAAGGGCGTCGAGTC
>JBMYXJ010000627.1:0-2250 GCA_049608285.1 Mycobacterium sp.
CTTTGTACTCCTTCGGCTCCACGAGGGACGTCTTCCCCAACGACCTGGTGAAACACCGAACAGAACACGATGTGTGCAAAAGATGTAGTTGTAGCTGTGTGTGTCGTACGAGACCATTGTGCCTTGTGAGGCAGATGTTGCGCTAGTCCCGCCAGGATTCTCTCAGAACTTCATCAGACATGGCCGGCATCACTGCGCGTACCCAGTCACCGAATTCCCGGTCGGTGAGCACGATCAGCGCCAAATCCGCCCTCGGATCGACCCACAGGAACGTCCCCGACTGGCCGAAATGACCGTAGGTGCCGGTCGCGTTCGACGTGCCCGTCCAGTGCGGCGCCTTGCCGTTACGGATCTCAAATCCCAGTCCCCAGTCGTTGGGCCGCTGCACACCGAAACCAGGCAGCACACCGTCCAGGCCCGGGAACTGCACCGTGGTGGCCTCGGCGTGCATCTGTTCAGACACCGTCGCCGGCACCAACAAGTCACCCGCGAACGCTGCGAGGTCATCGACAGTCGACGACGCCCCGTACCCGGCAGCCTGCGCTCCACCGTCGAGGACGGTGTCGGCCATCCCAAGGGGCTCGAGGACCGACTCGGCAAGGTAGGTGTCGAACGCGATCGACGATTCGCGTTCAAGCACCTCGGCCAGCACCGCGAACCCGTAATTGGAGTAGACACGCCTGGCGCCCGGTTCGGCGAGGATCTTCGACGAGTGCATGTCATAACCCGCGGTATGGGCGAGCAGGTGACGCACTGTTGAACCCGGCGGGCCCGCCGCGGTGTCGAGTTCCACCGCCCCTTCCTCTACGGCCACCTGCGCTGCTCGCGCGGCCAGCGGTTTGGTGACAGAGGCCAGCGCGAAGCGCCGCGTGGTGTCGCCGTAGCTCTCCAACACCCCCGAGGGCCCCACCACCGCAGCAGCGACGTTGGGGACGGGCCAGTCGGTCAGAACATCCAGAGCAGACATCGAATGAGCAGCATAGTTGGCCGCCGATGCGGCGGAGATTTTCAGCGACTCACCAGGACACTGTTCTCACTTTCGAGTCTCACTTTCGAGTCTCACTTTCGAGGTCTCACTTTCGAGGTCTCACTTTCGAGGTCTCACTTTCGAGCGATTCTCATTTTCGAGCGATGTAGTAGTAGTTGATCGGGTCTGATTCGATCTCGCAGACTTGCACATCGCCGAAGCCGGCATCACCGAGCATCGAGGTGGCGAGCTCACGGCCCCAACAGGTGCCCAACCCGTCGCCGTCAAGGCTCAGCGACACGGTCATGCAGTGCATCGTCGAGGCGGTGTACAGGTAGGGAGCGAATGGCGCGCCGATATTGTCTTCCAACCGACTGGACGCCTTGATGTCGACCATCAGGTAGACGCCGCCGGGCCGCAGTAGGCGATGGATGTTCTGCAGCACCTGCCCTGGGTGAGCCTGGTCGTGGATGCTGTCGAATGAGGTGATGAAATCGAAGGATTCAGCCACACCGTAGTCGACGACGTCAGCCGCCTCGAAGGTCGCATTGGCCAGCGCGAGCCGTCGGGCTTCATCAACACCGGCCGCGACGCCCTCCTGCGAGAAGTCCACGCCGACGAACCGGCTCTCCGGGAACGCCTTCGCCATCACATTGACGGCATGGCCACTGCCGCAACCGAAGTCGGCTACCTCGATCCCAGCCCGGAGCCTTTCAGCCAGCCCATCGACCATCGGCAGGATGACTTCCACGAGGGCAGCGTCGAACACTTCCCCACTCTGTTCGGCCATCAGCGTGTGGAAGCCCGGATACTCGCTGTAGGACAACCCTCCGCCGTGCTTGAAGCAGTGGATCACCTTCTGCTCCACCTCACTGAGCAGCGGGATGAACTGCGCAACTCGCGCAAGATTGTCCGGCCCGGCGCCCCGGGTCAGCACAGCGGCGCGGTGCTCGGGAAGCGAGTACGTCTGCGTCTCGGGGTCGTAGTCAACGACGTGGCCGGCGGCCACGCCACCGAGCCATTCCCGTACATAACGTTCGTTCAGCCCGGCGGCATCGGCGATCTGAGTGCTGGTTGCCGGCGGAAGCTCGGCGAGCGTGTCGAACAACTTGGTCTGATGACCGATCGACAGGAGGATGGCCACGCTGGCGGCATCGATCGTTGAGACGATTCTTCCGGCGAATTCTTCGGGGCCCTCGGCTGCGACGGACGGTTGTTGATTGAGTGTCGTCATGGCCATTGACGCTAGTCCCACAACCCTCACCCGCAAGTGCCAATCGGAT
>JBMYXJ010000628.1:0-2246 GCA_049608285.1 Mycobacterium sp.
GGTCGCGCTACTGTCAGACCTCAACTCCACCAATGGCACGACAGTGAACAATGCTCCGGTGCAGGAGTGGCAGCTGGCTGACGGTGACGTCATCCGAGTGGGACACTCCGAGATCGTCGTCCGCGTTCACTAAAAAGGCGACCATCGGGGAGAGCGGTCAGCTGCTTGACCCTCGCATCGATCGCTAGCCAAGTATGGTGGCGGTGCCGAAAGGACGGGACGGAGAGGACGTCAGATGCAGGGGCTGGTTCTGCAGCTGACCCGCGTCGGCTTTCTATTGCTGTTGTGGCTGTTCATCTGGTCGGTGCTGCGCATTCTGCGTACAGACATCTATGCGCCTACCGGCGCGGTGATGGTGCGACGCGGGCTGGCGCTACCGGCTTCGCTGCTGCCCAAACGTGGCCGCAGACACATCCCCCGCCAGCTGGTCGTCACCGAGGGCGCACTAACCGGCACCCGCATCCCCCTGGGAACCCAGCAGGTGCTGATTGGCCGCGCCGATGACTCCGCACTCGTGCTGACCGACGATTACGCTTCGACGCGCCACGCCAGGCTCTCACCACGAGGGACGGACTGGTACGTCGAGGACCTAGGATCGACCAACGGTACATACCTCGACAGGGAAAAGGTGACGACCGCCGTAAGAGTCCCGATGGGGACACCCGTGCGGATCGGCAAAACGGTGATCGAGTTGCGCCCATGACGCTGGTTCTTCGATACGCCGCGCGCAGTGACCGCGGGCTGGTCCGCGCCAACAACGAGGATTCAGTCTATGCCGGTGCTCGCCTGCTGGCGCTCGCCGACGGCATGGGCGGGCACGCGGCCGGCGAGGTGGCCTCCCAGCTGGTGATCGCCGCTCTGGCCCACCTGGACGACGACGAGCCGGGCGGCGACCTTCTCAGTAAGCTCGACGCCGCAGTCCGCGCGGGTAACTCGGCCATTGCCGAGCATGTCGAGGCCGATCCCGAGCTCGATGGCATGGGCACCACGCTGACGGCGATCCTGTTCGCAGGTAACCGACTCGGTCTCGTACACATCGGCGATTCCCGCGGCTACATGTTGCGCGACGGCGAGCTCACCCAGATCACCAAGGACGACACCTTCGTCCAGACGTTGGTTGATGAAGGTCGGATCACTGCGGAGGAGGCTCACAGTCACCCGCAGCGGTCTTTGATCATGCGTGCGCTGACCGGTCACGAGGTGGAACCGACGCTAACCATGCGCGAGGCCCGCGCCGGTGACCGGTACCTGCTGTGCTCGGACGGCCTGTCCGATCCCGTCAGCCACGACACCATCCTGGAGGCGATGCAGATCGCCGACGTCGCCACCAGCGCCGACCGGCTCATCGAGCTAGCCCTGCGAGGTGGTGGACCCGACAACGTCACGGTGGTGGTGGCCGACGTCATCGACCATGGCTACGGCCAGACCCAGCCAATCCTGGCTGGCGCGGTGTCGGGTGACGACGACCAAAGCGCCCCGCCCAATACTGCGGCCGGGCGGGCATCGGCGTTCAATCCCAAGCGCAACGTCGCCAAGCGCGTTGTGCCACAGCCCGAAGAGCCTCCGCCGCGACCCCGGTACCGGCGCCGCATAGTCATCGGGGCCACGGTGCTGGTCCTGCTGCTGCTGGCGGGCCTGGCCATCGGACGGGCGATCGTGCGCAACTACTACTACGTGGGCGGCCACGACGGCACCGTCGCGGTCATGCGGGGTGTCCCGGGCTCCTTTCTCGGATACTCGCTGCAAGACGCCTACCTTGTGGGCTGTTTGAACGACCGCAACGAACTCTCGCTCATCAGCGCGGATCAGGCCACGGGGGGGCTGGACTGTCGGCTCCTCGCCGTAAACGACATGCGCCCCTCCGCACGGGAACAGGTGATCGCGGGGCTTCCCTCGGGCACACTCGACGACGCCATCAGCCAGATCGAAGAACTCTCCCGCAGCTCGGTACTACCAGTCTGTGCACCGGCCACCCCGACATCCAACGCGCCGCGCACACCTGCTGCTGCGACGCCGCGGCCGTCCCCACCTTCGACCACCTCGTCGCCCACCTCCGCAGCACCCCAAACCGCAGGACCAAGCCCCCATCCGCGCGCCAGCGCGCCCCAAACCCCCCGCACTGCCACGGGCTCCCCCGCGACCCCAGCGCCCGCGACTCCCGCGCCTTCGACTCCCGCGCCCGCGACTCCCGCGCCTTCGCCTTCGCCTTCGCCTTCGCCTTCGCCTTCGCCTTCGCCTTCGCCTTC
>JBMYXJ010000629.1:0-2241 GCA_049608285.1 Mycobacterium sp.
TGCACTGAGCAGATGGCCTGCGCTGAGCGCCACTGCCAAGGCATCTGGCGCATGCCGATGTCGCGGCCGAACTTCCCGCACCGATCAGCCTGTGCGTGCTCGTCGCCGGGGTGCTTGGACTCGAACTCTGGAAATTGGCGGCCCTTGAGCCGCGGCCACGAACCTACCCACTCGGGCCACTGCGGGCGCTCGGCCTTACGTGTCGGTGGGCGCTTCGGTGTCGACCGCGGCTTCGGTTTAGTACTTCGTGGCCGGGTCGTCGTCGTCATCGGGATCAATCGGCAGGTCGGCGCGCTGCCTGTGGATCTCAGCGAGTAGCTGGCGCATCTCCGTGCTGACCTCCTTACGCCGGCGGATCGGATCGTCGACTGAGACCTGAACGACCTGGGGCCCCAGCTTGAGGCTCACCCATTCCGCGAGGTCTCCCGACGTCAGCCGACGCAGTTTCTCGTTGATCTCGGCGAGGTCTGCCAGCTGCTCGATCAACAGCTGCACGGCGAAGGTGTCTTTGGGGGTGCTCAACTCGTCAAAGACGCGCTGACTGGCGGGCTTCTTTTTCTGCGCCGCGGGCCTTTTCGCAGGCGTGCGCTTCGCTGGCTTGCCACTGGAGGCTTTCGTGCGCGCTGCCATTTAGCCCGCCGCTCCGGTGGAAATCCTGGTCGAAAAAAAAATCCTGACGGGGGCACCGGGGTCAGGTGACCCCGCCCCCCATGGATATTTTCGAGGGGGGCGCCGGCCGGTCACCAGTCCATCGCCAATGCTTCGTCGTGACTGATTGACACTGTCGCATCGCCGGCCGTCCAGTCGCGCGGGTGGATTCCCTGCACCACGGGGCGTTGGTCGTCACACCGGCCGTCCTGGCGCTGGCTGTTGCATGTGCCATGTAGCAACCGATCGGCCAACGTGCCGCCGGCCACGCGGGGCACAGTGTGATCACCGGCGAGGGCCTTGCGATCCCAATTGCGTTGCTTGTCAAGGAACATCGGCAGCCCACACCACCAGCACAGCGTGCCATCGGCGAGCTTGCGCATCAGGCGGGCCACCGCCTGTTGGTGCGGCCAGCCGAGGCCCTTCTCGGTGGTGGTGGCCTTACGCGCCGGTCGCCGTGACGGCATTGCGGGCGTCGATCACGGCCTGGCGTACGCAGCAGTCCTTGGCCTCAAGTAGCTTGCGCAGCCCCGCTGATAGCTCAGGTCCGTCCGTGAGCGTTAGCAGGTTGATGGCCAGATCGCGGAATGGCTTGCTGACGGCCCGAAGGTGGGGAGGCAGGTGCTCGTATCCGAACTGCTCGAGCAAGTGCTGCGTCGCTGGGTGTCGTTCACTGGCCATGGTCGTTGCCACCTTCTCAGTTAGGGCAGGTCGATGCGGATAGTCACGCCACGCTCGTCCGGTGTCTGCACGATGGTCAGCCCGTTGGCCGCGTCCGTGCCACGCTGCGCCAGCATGCCGATGATGCTGACGAGCATGGACAGCGACTCCTCTGGACTACGGGGCTTCGGGTTGGCTGGCATCATCGCGCGCAGCTGCGGCGGTATGGACTCCCCGCCGAGCAGTGTCGAAAAGTCAGAGGGCGCCATGTCGACTCTCGCAATCTGGGTTGATCAACCGCGGCGGGATGCTGAACTTGCCATCCTGGGTGACGGTGGCAGTGAATAGCACGCCTGCGCATGTGGCGCAGTGTCCGGTGACAACGGTGTGCTCACCGAAGCGTTGCGGCTGCGCCAGGCTTGCTGAGCTGGCGATCTCCTGCCCGTTGACGTGTAGGTAGTTCAGGAACGCTTGGGCGATCATCTTGTTCATCGCCGACTTGGCCGCTTGTTCTTCCTCGGTCTCGGCGAGGAACTGGTCGGCGTGCTGAGGGAAGATCAACGGCGTGCCGTCGGGGTGGGGTAGGGCCGGCAGACCGCGAGCGATGAGTTCTACTTGCTCAGGGTCCAGATCGAAGTCGTTGTCGTTGGACATGGGATTCTCCCTGGTGCGGGTACGAGAAACGCCCCGGGCCAGGAAGGGCTCACGGGGCGCTGATAGGAAATCCGGGCAGCATTTGTCTGCAGTAGATTTAGCGGCCACAGTACCATCGGATGGCGCGCGCTGGTGCATCTGCGCAGCTCAGGACGTGTGTTGCCAGTCGAGCCCGTCCGCAGGCCGCGGGCCGAGGGTTGTGCACGTCCCGTTCGTCGATCACCGCGACACCGCCATGCGGGTTTGATTATCGGTCCTCTTTATTGGACTTGTTTTATG
>JBMYXJ010000630.1:0-2232 GCA_049608285.1 Mycobacterium sp.
GTCCCCGCGCCCTGCGGCTCGGGGTTACTGCGGGCGCTGCTGCGCTCGGGATCGAAGAATTCCACGGCCCGGCGCACGCCCGCGATCAACCGGTCCACTTCCTCGACGGTGTTGTAGACGGCGAACGAAGCCCGCACCGTGGCAGCGACGCCGAATCGGCGGTGTAGTGGCCAGGCGCAATGGTGACCGACGCGCACCGCTACCCCGTCATCGTCGAGAACCTGCCCGACGTCGTGCGCGTGCACGCCCTTCACCACGAACGAGACCGGGGATCCTCGATCCCGAGTGCACACCGGTCCGAGGATCTGGACGCCCTCGACACCGGAAAGTCCGGACAATGCGGCGGCGACCAACTCGGACTCGTGCTGTTGGACCGCCGCCATCCCAATGTCGCGCAAGTACCGGGCAGCAGCGCCCAAGCCGACGACTTGAGAGGTCATCGGGGTGCCGGCTTCAAACCGTTGTGGGGCCGGCGCGTAAGTGGTGGCCTCCATGGTCACCGTCTCGATCATCGACCCTCCGGTCAGGAAAGGTGGTAGCGCGTTGAGTAATTCAGCGCGGCCATACAGCACACCAATACCGTTGGGGCCCAGCATCTTGTGGCCGGAGAACGCGGCGAAATCAACGTCCAGATCGTGGAAGTCCACGGGTTGATGCGGTACCGACTGGCAGGCATCGAGCAGAGTCAGCGCGCCGACCGCTTTGGCCCTGCCGACCAACTCGGCCACCGGGGCGAGCGCACCGGTGACGTTCGAATGGTGGCTGAACGCAACGAGTTTCACACGCTCGTCGAGCTCAAGCGAGTCCAGGTCGATACGACCGTCGTCTGTCACGCCATACCAGCGAAGCTCGGCGCCTGTTCGTCGGCACAGCTCCTGCCACGGAATCAAGTTCGCGTGATGTTCCAGCTCCGTCGTGACGATGAGATCGCCTGGGCCGACCGCCTGGTCGAATCGGCCGTCGCCGATGGTGTACGACACGAGATTGATCGCCTCGGTGGCGTTCTTGGTGAATACCAGCTCATCGGGTTCGGCTCCCACGAACGCCGCGATATCCGCGCGGCCGTGTTCATAGGCGTCGGTGGATTCCTCCATCAGCTGATGAGCGCCGCGGTGCACGGCCCCATTCGAATGAAGCAGAAACTCGCGTTCGGCGTCGAGCACCGGTATCGGCCGCTGCGATGTCGCACCGGAGTCCAGATAGGCGAGCTGACGTCCGCCGCGCATCACCCGGTTCAGGATGGGGAAGTCCGCCCGAATCCGGGCGATGTCCGTCAGCCCCAGCGGGTCTGTGACAGTCGTCATTGCACGCCTCTTCGCCTATGTGGCTGAGGCGGCCTGGGTGAAGCGCTCATAACCGTTCTCTTCGAGCTCGTCGGCCAGCTCCGGGCCACCGGACTGGATGATCCGGCCGCCGAAGAACACGTGCACGAACTGGGGCTGGATGTAGCGCAGGATGCGGGTGTAGTGCGTGATCAGCAGAATTCCGCCATGCTCGGCCTCGGCGTAGCGGTTGACTCCCTCGCTGACGACACGGAGCGCGTCGACGTCCAGACCCGAGTCGGTCTCGTCCAGGATCGCGATCTTCGGCTTGAGTAACCCCAGCTGCAGAATCTCATGGCGCTTCTTCTCGCCACCGGAGAAGCCTTCGTTCACGCTGCGCTCGCTAAAGGATGGGTCGATGTCGAGATCGCGCAAGGCGCCCTTGACCTCCTTGACCCAGTGCCGAAGCTTGGGAGCCTCACCGCGGACCGCCGTGGCGGCGGTGCGCAGGAAGTTCGACATCGATACGCCCGGCACCTCGATGGGGTACTGCATCGCCAAAAAGATTCCCGCCCGCGCTCTTTCATCAATGCTCATGTCCAGGACGTCGGCGCCGTCGAGCGTGATCGACCCGGAGGTCACGGTGTACTTCGGATGGCCCGCGATCGCGTACGACAGGGTCGACTTGCCTGATCCGTTTGGCCCCATCACCGCATGGGTCTCCCCGGACTTCACGGTGAGGTTGACACCCTTGAGGATCGGGATGTCGACCTCATCGTTGGAGGTTACGGAGACGTGGAGGTCCTTGATTGCCAGTGTCGTCATATCTACGAACTTCTCGATTCAGTGATTGCTAGTTCTTGTTCGATGGCCTCGGTGAGGCGCTCGCGTACCGCCGGGACGGCGATCTTGGCGATGATCTCGTTGAAGAAACCGCGCACGACCAGGCGGCGAGCCTGTGCTTCCGGGA
>JBMYXJ010000631.1:0-2218 GCA_049608285.1 Mycobacterium sp.
CGTCGGGGCAGATCAGGACTTGCTCGCCCATGCAAACCTTGCGGAAGCAGTGGTCGCAAAGGCCACCCTCCCGACACTCAGTCCAGTCACCGTCCATGTTCTTGACCCACTCCGGCCGAGCGTCGGTATCGTTCAAGGATTCGGGACTTGTTGAGTTCGTAGGTGAACTGTTTGATGGCATGGCTCGTCGCTTTCAATGCTGGGGTGAGCGCACGTCCAATCTGGACGGCGGTATGGTGGAGAATCACTCCGGTGGAGCCCAGGGAATGTCGGGAGACGGCAGTGTCGACCCCCATGAACTCCCCGGGCTTCGGCCGGGTGTCGAGCGCGGTGACTACGGAGCCAGCGTCGCGGCAACCGAGTGAACAGTATTCCTTGCAGGTCTTGTACCAGAGCAGGCTCCCGATCACTCGCTCCTCACGGTAGCCGCGGACCCACATGGCCTCGCCACACTGGGCGCAGAAACCCTCAATCGAAATCGGTAGGCTCACCGCGTACCCGCCGGAGCACAAGTGTTCGGCCACGGAACCCGTTGGCCGCGTCTTGAGCGTGTAGACACTCGCGGGAACAGCACGGCCCACCGGCCCCGCGGATCTTGCGGGGATGGTAGGCGCGTCCCTTTCGCATTCTCGTGTCGCACCACAGGGAGGCGTAGAGCGCCTTCGCTTTGACGACCAGCGCTCCACACTGGACACATCGGGTGAACGTCTCGCCCATTTTCGACTCCTACCCACGGTTCGGTCTTACCTCTCCGCGGCGGATTACACCAAAGCCGCGTGGACCATGCGGATCGCGTCGGCATGCTTCGCGCCAGCGGCTCGGTCGGACTCCAGGTCGTGCGCGTGCTTCAACTCCAGTGCAGCCTCGCGCAGCTTCGCGGCTGCGGCAATCAGGCAGGCACGGTCAGCAGCGGCGCGCGCCTCCAGCGAGGCCAGCATCTCATCAGCATTGACGTTCCAGCACCAGCCGTCACCGAGTAGCACGTCGTCGAAGTCCCAAACCGCATCGCCACGAACCGGGCGTCGGTTGAGAAGGCCGAGAATCACGCCGTTCGCGTCAAACACCAAAAAGTGCTTGTCCTCGCGGAGCACGTCCACTCGGAAATCGCTGGGCACCGGGAGATTGATCTTGTTCGCTTCCATACAGGGAGCGTATCCTGCTTTTGCGAAAGATGCAAGCGATTAGTTCAGGTTTCTTCGCGTAGCGCATCTCGAACCTCCAGCGCGTGACGGCACTGCTCAGAGCACCAGCCCGGGAACCGCGTCTTGTTCCACGCCCCGCAAATGACGCACGGCCAGACGTTGACGCGACCTCCCTTGCCGTCCGCGATGGTCGATCGCGGACGCTTCTTGCGCATCCTACGCTTTAGACCGTTCGACGCCATCGCGCACCTCGGATGCAGCCTGGCACTCGGTGGAGCAACACGCGGCCACTCGCCCACGCTCACCGGGGAGGTTGGCCATGAACGCCGTCGCCCCTATGCGCTGTCCGCACTGCCAGCAGTCCTGACTGAGCCAGTTGGGATCTTCCCGCTTCGGCGGAGGCCACTGCCGAGGGAAACTCGCAGCCTGCCAGCGCTCATAAACGTGATTGGCCTCGGCTCGGTGCGCCTCGAACTCGTACACGAGGAGATCCTCACCGTAGGTTGGCGGCGTCTTCCCCTTGCGCCAGATGTGCCCCTCGCACGTCACCGTGTCGAGCCAGAGTTGGTATTTCGGCATCACACACCCCGCAACAACGACTCGGGAGCAACTCCCAGCGCGTCCGCAATCTCGACCAGCCGCACGAGCGAGATCTGCTTGTGGCCGTTCTCGACCCCGCGGAAATAGGACTCATGGGTACCGTCCTCGCCTAGCAACTTCGCGGCCTGCGCTTGCGTGACTTCTTCGCCCACACGCGCAGTCCGAATGTTCTCGCCGACCACCGAGAAGATGTGCGCGGCTCGCTGCTTCCGCCGGTGGGAGTACGGTTGGCTCATGGCGCCATCACCCGCCAGACGTTCGAGTTGCGACCGTCCACCTTGCGGATCTCACGCACGACGTAGCCGTTGTCGGCCAGCCAGTTGAGACGGCGAGCCACGTCCGTCCGCTTGAAGAACTTGAACCGGCCCGCAAGCTGAGTCGTCGTCTCGCCCGGGTGTCGGCGCACCGCGTCGTGGACCCCCTGGCAGTCCACAAAGGTGAGGGCGTGATTGCTCGGCATCAGTATTCCTTGGCGA
>JBMYXJ010000632.1:0-2215 GCA_049608285.1 Mycobacterium sp.
GATCGTGGCCAGGGAGGCTCCCTGTCTACCGATGGCGATGGCCGTCCATCAACGACATCTGGTGGTCGCGAACGGTTTGACCCTCATGAGGCGCTGCCGTCCAGTGGCCGTCGGCACCAAGCTCCCAGCAACGGGTCTTCTTGTCGGTAGCCGATTCGAACACGGCATTCAACTGTGCAGCCAGTCGCGGATCCGTAACCTGTGCCATCACCTCCACACGCCGGTCGAGATTGCGATGCATCATGTCGGCGCTGCCGATCCAGTATTCGTCGATGGCGTGGAAACTGATAATCCGGGAATGCTCCAGGAATCGGCCAAGAATCGAGCGCACCTGGATGTTCTCCGAAAAGCCGGGTGCGCCGGGGCGCAAGGCGCAGATTCCCCGTACCACTACCTCCACATGCACGCCCGCCTGCGATGCCCGGTAAAGCGAATCGATGACCTGCTCGTCGACCAATGCGTTGGCTTTCATCCGGATCCGGCCCTCGGCACCGTCGCGGGTAGCCACGATCTCTCGTTCGATCCGTTCGACTATGCCCCTGCGCACGCCATACGGAGCGACTAGGAGGTTGCGGTAGGACTCTTTGCGGGAATAACCAGTCAACGAGTTGAATAGGTCGGTCAGGTCAGCGCCGATTTCAGGGGCAGCCGTCAGCAAGCCGATGTCTTCGTACAATCGCGCTGTCTTGGGGTTGTAGTTGCCAGTTCCGATATGGCAGTACCGACGGATCATCGAACCCTCTCGACGTACCACCAGACATGTCTTGCAGTGTGTCTTCAACCCGACCAACCCGTAGACCACGTGCACGCCGGCCTGTTCCAGTGCGCGCGCCCACTTGATGTTGGCGTGCTCGTCGAATCTGGCCTTGATTTCGACGAGCGCAACGACTTGCTTGCCGGCTTCGGCAGCATCGATGAGCGCGTCGACGATTGGTGAGTCGCCCGAGGTGCGGTACAGGGTCTGTTTGATCGCAAGCACGTTGGGATCAGCGGCGGCCTGCTCGATGAACCGCTGCACCGTGGTGGAGAACGAATCGTAGGGATGGTGGACGAGCACATCACCGTCGCGAAGTGTCGAGAAGATGCTCTTGGGCGTTTCACGTTCACCGAACGCCGGCGGAGTTGCAGGCACAAATGGCGGGTCCTTCAGCGCCGGCCGATCGACACCGTAGACCTGCCATAGCGCCGAGAGGTCCAACAAACCAGGGACTTCGACGACGTCGCCGGGCGCGACGTCCAGCTCACGCAACAGCAGCTCGAGCATCCCTTCGGTCATATCGTCGGAGACTTCCAATCTGACCGGCGAACCGAAGCGCCGACGGGCCAATTCCCGTTCGAGTGCCTGCAGCAGGTCCTCGTCGCGGTCCTCCTCGACCTCGAAGTCAGCATTACGGGTGATTCGGAACGCATGGTGCTCGACGATCTCCAGACCGGGGAACAGCACCGGCAGGAACGCGGCGATCAACTCCTCCATCGGAAGGAAGCGCACAAGGTTAGGCGAGTCCTCGCGGCTGAACAGCTCGACGAACCGGTCGACGTTGTCGGGCACCTTGATTCGGGCGAAGTGCTGGCCGCCGTCGTCGGGGTGTTTGACGGTGATGGCCAGATTCAGGGCCAGCCCGCTGACGAACGGGAACGGGTGTGCGGGGTCGACAGCCAACGGTGTCAGAACCGGAAATACCTGCTCATGGAAATAGGTCGACAACCGCTGCCGTTCAACCTCGTCGAGCTGGGCCCACGTCACTATGCTGACGCCCTGGTCGGCCAGCGCCGGCCTAACCGAGTCGAGGAACACGTGGGCGTGGCGGCTGGCGATCTGCTGGGTGCGTTCGCTGATCCGGCGTAGTTGCTCCCGTGGCGACAGCCCGTCAGCAGACCGGACCGACAACCCCATCTCGTCGCGCCGCTTGAGCCCGGCTACGCGCACCATGTAGAACTCGTCGAGGTTGGAGGCGAATATCGCCAGGAACTTCGCGCGTTCCAGCAGAGGCAGCGACGGATCAGCCGAAAGCGCGAGCACGCGGGCGTTGAAGTCGAGCCAGCTCAGCTCGCGATTGAGGTATCGGTCATCAGGCAGTGGGTTATCGACGGTGGGTGAGGTCGCTGCCGGCGGCGCTTCGGGTGCCGAATCGTCTGGACCCGTCAGCACCGGCGCGGCGGTCGCCGTTTCCGAAGTGTCCGAGCTGTTGGGTCGGGTCGGGGCTTCGGTCATCTC
>JBMYXJ010000633.1:0-2215 GCA_049608285.1 Mycobacterium sp.
ACATCGATGTCCCCTTGCCGAACGAGAGCTAGGAGCTCGTCGTAATCGAGGGAGGGACCGGCCCATCCGGCCTTAAGGTCCGTTGCCAGGTGGGCCGCGAGTTGCGCGGCGTCCACGGGTCCGATTGACGGGCCGGCGGTCCGCCACTCGGCCGCAAAGACGCTCCACGGGATCGCGGCGGCGTCGTCGGGTATGCGATGACGGCCCCGGGCCATGGGGTGCGTAGGGTGGCCGGCCTTGGTCTTCGCCAGACATCGGGGCCCGTGTCGCAGGATGTCCCGCCTCAGCAGCGGCGTGACCGCAGCCCAGAACGGGGCACCGACAGCGCCCCATGCAACGACGACAAGGGCGGCGCGCTCCATGGCGATCTGGATCGTGACCTGGTTGTAGTTGGTCAGGGTGGAAGGCCCGTCGGCAAGCGCGACCTTCGGGTCCGGGCTCACCCGCGGATGCAGGTTGACGACCTCACATCGGCCGTACCCCCATCGCTTCGAGAACTTCACGACGCGCTGAATCGTAGGGTCGTCCCTCTTGGCGTCGGCCGTAGAGGGATTGGCCATGATCCAGACGACAGTATCGCCGCCGGGGCGCCACTGGCGCGACAGGTGAACGCGGTAGTTGCCGAGTTGTACGCATGTACCGGTCATCATCGGTCGTTCCTGGGTTGGGATGTAGCGGTCATCGGCGGCGCCGCCGCCGCTGGGGCTCGGGAGGCTCCTCGAGGCGCACGAACAGTCGCCCGGCCGCTGTCCGTTCATGGTGCGCAACCACCACGCCGACGTTCCGAAGGCAGCACCAAGCCGCGGCGGCCGAGGCGCGGTCACAGATGAACGCCCAACCACCCGACGGCCTCTCACGGGCCACAACGACGTCATGTTCTGTGCCGAGCTCGGGCGCGTGGAGCACCAGCCGACGCGAGCCAAAACGGTAGCCGTCGACGTGGAGGGTCGTCTCAGCACCGAGCGCGTCGCCGGCGTCGGCGTGCCACCAGTTGGGCAGACGGCCCATCAAAGTCCCCCGCACAACCAGCGGGCCAGCTCGAGGCCAAGCCGACGCCCCTCAGCGCATTGCTGGGCGCTCGTCAGAGCGTCCCCGCATCTGGGACACTCGCGGGCATGGCGTAGAGCCTCGCAGGCGCAAGGGGACACGCTGGGCGCCGCCACAGCCCCTCCCCTTCCCTCCCCCGCATGGTCGAGGCGGCCAACGGCCGTCAAGAGCTCCCCCCCGTCGATGGCCGTCACGAACTTTCCTCCGTGACGGCCTCGGCCGCCCATGGCACGGAGGACGAACGCCCGTCGGTGATCGAGTGGTGGCGAAACCGCGCACTCGGGTTGAAGGCGATGTCAGTGTCGGCGGGAAGACAGGGAGCGGCCCGCGTCTGAAAGTGAATCAGGCGCCCGTCGACCTGGTCGAGGGTGGCGCCGCAGTGGCGGCACGTTGTGCGGACATGGGGGCCGTCGGGGGCGCTGGATTCCGCACAGACTCCGGCGGGGTCGGAGTCGCTCAATTCCAGCAGAACAGCCACAACGCCGTCAGGCTCGGCCATGCCGAGGGATTGTGCGGATGACTGTGCGGAGGTGCCGCGGCTCATTGGCTCCTCCGCTGTATGAGTGCCACCCTGGCCTTGAGGCACAGCCTCCGAACCTCTTCCAGGTCGGCGTTGCTCAGGTGCTTGCCGGCATGGGTCCGGACCTGGTCGCCCCAATCCCCGAACCAGCCAAACCAGGCGACGTCAGGCCAGCAAACGAGGTAGCCCCCCTGCGGGTCGACGGTGATCAGAAGTCGATAGCGGGTGCAGTTGGCTGCATGGGTCAGCGTGACGGCGTCTAGAAACTCCACTCTCACTCCAGAGGGGCTTAGCCCCTGTCGAACGGCACCACCTGGGCGCCCACCTGGCCCATTCGGGTCTGTTTGATGATCTCGAGCTGCTCGGCCGGGCTCGAGCGCGCGTAGAACTCTTCAACCGTCTTCTTCGTGTGGCCGTGGCGGTCCTTGAAGACGTGGTCTTCGGCGCCCAGCCGGATCAGCTCGAGGTCGCACCGGTTGCGGATGCTCTTGGGCGGGAAGTACGCGATAGCCAGCGCCTCGCACGCCCTCTCGAAGTGCCGATGTAGGGCCTTCGACGCCGATGGTTGTAGGCCGATGACGTAGGGTCCGGCGGCCTCACGCTTCCACCATTAAGACCCCGCGTCGAAGTGCCGCAAGAGCGCATTGG
>JBMYXJ010000634.1:0-2210 GCA_049608285.1 Mycobacterium sp.
CCGGAGGCGGCAACGCCCTTGGCCAGGATGGCGCACCGGGAGGCGACGGTCTCGGCGATGGCGCCAACGGCGGCGACGGCGGCAACGGCGGAGACGCCACAGTCTCCGGTGGTGGTAGCGGCCTCGCTGGTAACGGCGGCGACGGTGGTAGCGCAGGATCCGGTGGCACTCCCGGAACAAGCGGATCCGACGGCACCGTGAACTGATCGCCAGCGCGACCAACAGTGTGCAGGGCACGGTGTCAGCAATTGACACCGTGCCCTGCCACATCTGCAGCTAGTTATGCGGCACAAAGCTGGAAACGCAGCCGAGGCGACCAGCCACGTTGGCGTTGAGTGTTCGGTATCAACGGCGCCTTCGGGTGGCGAGGGTACGCCGCAGATCTTCTCAGGGTTTGAGTTCCCCCTAGCTGCACGTTTGACCGCGGCAAATGGGACGAAGATCACGCTCGCTGGCTTCATCGAGATGTCGTTCAAACTCTCAGCAGTCCCTTGTCCCAGGTTAAGGATCGAGGACTAGCGTCCGCGGTCGGCCAAGAAGGTCGGGGTAACTGCTGAGCGGATCGAACCGGTTCGCTCAGAGGAAGCTGTGCCCCCGTGCGATTTCGGCTGCGTGGTTTGCAGACGAACGAACCGAAAGGCGCTGCGCTCGTGATTGTTCAGCTTTTTGTAGGCTTTGGCGCGATGATGGCGATAACGGTCGCGATCGGTCCGCAAAACGCTTTCGTACTGCGCCAAGGCATCAAGCGGGAGTACGTGTTGGCCGTCGTGGCAGTCTGTACGCTGGGCGATGGGGCGCTGATCGCCACCGGTATTGACGGTTCCTCCGCGCTGCTTCACACCTATCCCAACGCGGCGTACGTGGCCCGGCTAGGTGGCGCGACGTTTCTGATCGGCTACGCCCTGCTGGCTGCTCGCCGGGCGTTACGGCCAGCCGAACTCACACCATCCGACATCGGGACAGCCCCGCTGTCTCGCGTGGTGCAAGCCTGTGTGATCGTGACTTTCCTCAACCCAAGCTTCTACGTCGATACCGCGTTGATCGGTACCCTCGCCTCCGAGAAACCCGATTTTCGGTGGATCTTCGGTGCGGGCGCGTGGCTCGCCAGCGCCGTATGGTTTGGCACGCTGGGCTACGGGTCGGGCCAGCTGCAGCGGGTTTTCGCATCGCCAGCGGCCTGGCGTGTTCTTGACGGGCTGATCGCGGTCGTGATGGTCGGGGTCGCCGTCGTCGTGATGACCGAAGCGCACCTGGTGTGATTCCGCGGGGCACGCCTGACGCCGCGGACATGACCATCGTCACCAACGATGACGTAGGGACCAACGATGACGGAGGGCCGGCCTGGCAGACGGTCGTAATAGCGATGTACATCAGACCGACCACGACTATGACCACGACTCCGACGTGAGTGGACAAGTTTGCTCAGATTGTCGCTTGGTGTGCGGTTGCGGGGTACGCTCGCGCAATGACGGATCGGCGGGATACCCAGTGCCCCGCAGCCACCCTGGCCACCCGCCTGCAGTGTTTGCTGAAGGCCAATATCACGGACCATCTGCTGGCATTAAGCGTATCTTCGGCGTCGCTACCGGTGATTGGGAAGAGCCTTAGGCCGCTGGGTGGTTTGACCGCCGCAGCGATCTGGGGGTCCCGGCACGCGCCGGACATCCTCGGTGCGACGGCCCGAGCGCTGCTCAGCCCCCCCGATGATGAACTCAAACGGGAGGAACGCGAGCGTACCAACGCGGTCGCCGAGGCCGCTCTGCGGGCCGTCGTCTCGCCCAAGGGTCTCGACATCGAATGGCCGCAGCCCGAGCGTGCCGCGCCGATTTGGAAGATGCGGGAACACCGCCGCAACGTGCACCGAACCTCAGTGCGGTACGGCCCGCGTCCCACTCAGCTGCTCGACGTATGGCGCCGCGACGACCTGCCCGCCCAGCCGGCGCCGGTGCTGCTCTTCGTGCCGGGTGGGGCCTGGGTGCATGGCAGCCGTTTTCTACAGGGCTACGCATTGTTGTCCCATCTGGCCGAGCAGGGCTGGGTGTGTCTGTCCATCGACTATCGGGTCGCCCCACATGACCCATGGCCCGCACACATCGCCGACGTCAAGTCAGCCATCGCATGGGCCCGGGCGAACGTCGACAAGTTCGGCGGAGACCGCAACTTCGTGACAATCGCAGGGGCCTCGGCCGGCGGCCACCTGGCTGCGCTGG
>JBMYXJ010000635.1:0-2210 GCA_049608285.1 Mycobacterium sp.
CGCTGTGTGCGCGCTACAACCTTGTTTTTAGCCGAGTACGGTACTGTCAGCCGGCAGAACTCGGCTGGTGCCTGCTTGACATGCGCGTGTCAATGGAATCGAGTGGCGGATCCGCGCCGGCCGCATTACCCAACCGACGTGATGAGAACTCGACAGGAGGAATGATGGACACACGCAGCACGATGCGTGCGCTACGACACAGGCGAGGCTTTGGGCCAGCTACCGGCCCAGCCCCGGAGGGCGCGAAGGCCACCGGCGCCGCTGCTTACGGGTTCACGCAGGCGAAGGCCCACATGGCAGCCCATCCCGACCGACGCCTGCGCCATTGCACCACGAAGTGGGGCGGTCTGCCGCTGTACGACGCCCACAACATGCCGCACCTGGCCGGCCCGCGACGCGAACGCCGCAGCCGCAATCGCCTCCGCGGCGTCGGTGTGACCCGGGGCGCCAACGCCCGCCGTCGCGCCGGTGTCATCCTCATCGACCGCGTCACGATGGCCCGACGGATCCGCAATCGACTGGCCATTGACAGAGTAGTGTCAACGTCGCCCACCCGCATCATGGCCGCCACACTCGGCCGGGTGCTTTGATGGCCGAGGAACGCCTAGGCGCAAAACTCCAAGCGGCCGCCATCGCCGCAGCCGCTACTAGCGAAGGCGGGGCCCTAAGTCTGGTGCTGGCCGAGTACTATGCCGTAGCTTGCAAGTACGGAGACCCTCGATACCGAGACAAGGTCGACACCGGGCTTGCGGGTAGTAGGGCCGTGCGCGCGCTGGGTGCGTTCATCGAAGACGAGGGCAGGCGCCGCCAACTAGAGAACCCCAAGGCATGGGTCGGAGTCTTCCTCGAAGAGGTCGGTGAGGCTTTGCGAGTAGTGAACGCAGCACCAGACAAGGTAGAACTGGAGGCGCTTGCAGAGGAACTCGTGCAGGTAGCGGCAGTAGCGACGGCCTGGGTCGATCACATCCGCCAGCGTCTCGAGGCGATGTAATGCCCACACTCGACTACACGCCCAACCAGCGCAATGGGCGTCCGATGATCGTGGGAGTCGCTGGGTACAAGCGGTCCGGAAAGGACGCGGCGATTTCCGCCATCTCCGCCACAGCCCGCGAGGGCGTGCTGGTGACGCAGTGGGCGGGTCCTGTCAAGTTCATTGCCCGACTTATGTTCGGCCTCGACACCAAGCACGTGGAAGGCTTGGACTACGACAGAGACAAGGCCGAACCCTGGCTACAAGACCACAGCGTGCGCGATGTGCTGCGCGCTATCGGGATGATGGGCCGGCGGTTCGACCCGGATGTGTGGGTCAACAAGGCCATCAACAACGCGCTACGTGACGCGAGGGCGCGTCGTCCCCAGCCGCATCTGATTCTGGTGTCGGGCACGCGCTTCAAGAACGAGGCCGAAGTCTGCGACGAGGTCTGGTGGGTGCGCCGGCCCGGGTTCGGAAGCGACGGTCACGCGTCGGAGGTCGGGCTGTCGTCAGAGGACGCGGACGTGATCCTCGAGAACGATAGCAATCTGGACACCCTACGCCACCGCGCTATTAACTTGGCGGAGTCGCGTCTATCCCTTTGGCTGAATCGAGGCTAGAATGAAACCACTGATTCGAGACGGTGTCGCAATCTGCGTTCGGGAGTGTCCGGCGTATGCGATCGAGAGAATCTCGGGTCGTGGTGCAAGCCGTGGTCTAAAGGGCTTTCGGCGAGAATGGAGGAGATGATTCAGGCACTCCCGCGCATGCTCGATGAGACCATCTCCCACGACGGTCTGGATTATGTCGAGTTCGAAGGTGGTCGCATCCATTACCGCACGGACAGTCGAGGCGCGGTCACCGCAATCGAATTTGTAGCGCACGGCAACTAGTGGCGTCATCTCTGACCGAACGCGTAGAGTTCCTGCGCGAGGAATTCAACACCGTACGTGACGCACGGGACGCAGCCACTCCGGGCACGCAGGCGTACGCCGCGATGTGTCGGCAGGTCCGACAGATCCGCGACGAGTTGGATGCGGCGATCGCGGAGGCGAACCCCGCCTCGAGGTTGTCAGGACAGGCTATTGTGGAGAAAGCCAGGGAATACGCCCGGCATCTACCCGAAGCGGTGTTGGTGATGTTTGCGGACGAATGGGCCTTACGGCATCGCCTGAAGTGGGTGCCTATTGACACGGTCGTGTCAACGGAGGAAACGTGACAGTAGAAGAGGCAAACG
>JBMYXJ010000636.1:0-2203 GCA_049608285.1 Mycobacterium sp.
GCACGCGGCGACCAGGGGCAAGCCGTAGCGCAGATAGGGGCCGACGGTGCTGATCACCACCCGCGTGCGGGCCGCCATCGCGTTTAGGGTTGCGGGCTGTGAAGCGTCGGCGGCGATCAACGGCCAGGAGTGCGCCGTATCGCCGAGCGACTCGCGCACGGCTCGCAGACGGTCGGTGGAACGGCCAGCCAAGGCGATGCGCGCCCCGCCTCCGGCGGAGGCGAGGTACTCAGCAGTCAACTTGCCGACGAACCCGGTGGCCCCGTAGACGACGATGTCGAACTCTCGATCGGCTTCATTTCCCGGATGTCCCATGCCGCCTGACGCTACCCGAGCGCGTCGGGACCGCCTGGACTCGCGACGGGTATCGGCGAGATACTGTCGGCTCTCATGGCCGCGCAGATCACCGTGATTGGCGCCGGCATCGCCGGTTTGGCTACCGCGGTCGCACTGCGCAGCGCTGGACATCACGTGTCGGTGGTTGAGCAGCGCACCGACACCACGACCGGGGCGGGCATCAGCATCTGGCCCAACGCGCTGGCCGCCCTGGACGAGATCGGACTGGGCGACGCGGTGCGACGCTCAGGCGCCAGGGTGACGAGCGGAGCGATCCGCTGGCGCAGTGGTAGGTGGCTGCGCCACCTATCGGATCAGCGGATCGTCGAAGCACTCGGCGAGCCTTTGGTGGTCGTGCGCCGGTCTGCGCTGACCGATATTCTGCGTAGCGCATTGCCTGCCGACGCGGTGAAGGCCGGATTGACCGCGAGCCGACTGGCGATCACCGGTTCCACGGCCCGGGTCACATTGGCCGATTCACAGAGTCACGAAGCCGACGCAGTAGTCGGCGCCGATGGCGTCAACTCCATGGTGGCGCGCACCCTCAACGGTCCGCTGCCCCACCGCTACGTCGGGTACACAGCCTGGCGTGGCGTGGCCATCTACCCTCTCGATCCCGCCCTGGCCGGCACAACGATGGGGAACGGGACCGAAGTCGGCCACGTGCCACTGGGGCCCGACCACACCTATTGGTTCGCCACCGATCGCGCCCGAGAGGGCAGCAGCGCCCCTGGCGGCGAGCGTGCCTATCTGAGAAGAAAGCTGGCTTCGTGGGCCGCGCCGATACCTGAGCTGATCGACTCCACCGACCCCGCCGATCTGCTGCGCAATGACATTTTCGATCGTGTCCAGCCCAAGCACTGGTCCCGCGGGACAGCTGTGCTCGTCGGTGACGCCGCCCACCCGATGCGGCCCCACCTCGGGCAGGGCGGGTGTCAGGGGCTCGAAGACGCGGCGATTCTGGCCCGTTTTGTCGAGCTGGCCCCCGACCTCCCCACTGCCGTTGCGGCATACGAGAGCTTCCGCAGACGTCGTGTCGGAAGGGTGGTTCGGGAATCAGCGACGATCGGCAGGATCGTCAACATGCGGCCGCCGTTTCTCGGCGGTACCGCCAGCCAGGCAACCGCCCTGATCCCCGAACGCGTGGTGACATCTCACCTGTCGTCCATCGCGGGGCGTTCGGCGTTCATCCTGCCTACTGCCACCGACGCCACCGACGCCGCAGGCTGAGTTCTGCTGGGCGTCAGCGCCCGATGGCCGGAGTCAGCAGCGCCGTGCACATCTTGCGCAGGTCGAGGAAGCCGCCGAAGACGGAGGTCGGCATCGCCGCGCACCCGCTCACCTGTGCGGGAACCGCGACGGGAGTGGCGGCCGCAGCCGCGGGGGCCGCGGGGGCAGAGCCCCACACCTGAGCAGCCAAGCCTTTGGCGCCGCACGTAGGCCAGGCCTTGATCCCCTGGGTCTGCAGCACATTCTCGGCCACCCGGATCTGCTCGGCGCGTGATGCGGCTGCGGGGTGGCCCACGCCGCCATTGGCGGCCCAGGTCGCCTGCTTGAACTGCAGGCCGCCGTAGTGGCCGTTGCCTGTGTTGATCGACCAGTTACCGCCAGACTCGCACTGCGCGATCGCGTCCCAGTTGACGGAGTCGGCGTGCGCGGTGGCCATCGGGCTGACTGCGTCGTCGAGGGCCATCGGGACGGCGGCGAGCGCTCCGGAAATCGCGGTGGCCATCAGGCCGGTGGTGACAACCTTACGAATCTTCATCTTAAAGTTCGCACCATTCCACAAATCGAATGGATTTACTGGTGACTCATCCTCAAACTCTGGATTCATCAGATCGTTAATCTTATCAAAGATTTTCTTACC
>JBMYXJ010000637.1:0-2194 GCA_049608285.1 Mycobacterium sp.
TCGGAGGCCAACAAACGGTCGGTTGGTCACTTCCCCGACCGGCCGCGCGGTTGGCGCCCGCGTCGTCGCCCACTTCGGCTGGTCAGCGCCCGCGGCAGGAGCCGCGTGGCGGTAACCCTGATGGTCACCATCGATCACCAGCGGTCCCACCGGAATCGTGACAGTCACCCCGGGGGCTACCTCGGCATCGGACAATGCGCCAGTTGCCCTGAAATGGTCCGATGACAGCGCTTCTGCTGGTGTCTGAACTGCGGCGATCGGCACGCCGCGAGCCTGGCCCTGCTCGACCAGGGATGCCATGGTCTGTCCCGCGAACAACTGGCCGATCGCGGCGTTGAGCTCCCTGGAGGCGGCGTACCGCTTACCGATGGTGTCGAAAGCGGGGTCGCAGAACTGCTCTGGCTCGCCCAGCCAGGCCCGCATGCTTCGCCATTGGCGGGCCGACAACAGACAGATCCGCACGTGTCCGTCGCAGCATTCGAAGATCGGATAGATCTGTTGGTTTCGGGGGCGGCCGCGCCATAGCTCGGTGGTGGCTTTCAGGCCGGAGGCGGCCTGGCCCTCGGCACCGAAAGGCGGATCCAGTGCTTGCACTACTGCTTCGAATCGGGAGAAGTCGATGAATTCCCCTTTTCCGCAGCGTAATCGATCGTAGTACGCGACCAGAACGGCCCACGTCGCCTGCACCGCTGCAGTTGCTGACGCGACGCCGATCGGCGGCAGCACCGGCGTGCCGACCGTCGGCCCGGTGCGGGACAGCGCAGATGACATCGCGTATAGCACCGCGTCGGTGGCCCGCCAGCATGAGTAGGGCCCCGCAAGGCCGAAGTCGCTGATCGACAGTGCGACCAGATGGTCGATCTGCTTGGCCAGGGACTCCAGCGATGTGCCGAATGCCTTTGCATTGCCGGGGTTTCCAGAGTCGATGATGATGTCGGCAGTGCTGGCTAGTTCGATCAGCAGCCGACGATCGTCTGGGCGCGCCGGATCCAGCCGGGCACAGCGCTTGTTAGCGTTGTCCAGCAGGAACGAGATGCTGGTCCCAGCCACGGTGGGCGCCGCGAGTCGGGGCGGTGTATCGGTGGGCGCTTCGATCTTGAGCACTTCGGCGCCCAAGTCGGCCAGCAGCCTGCTGACCGCAGCACCGTGCCCCGAGGACAGATCGAGCACACGCACGGAGTTCAGCAACGATCCCCCGATCATCGACCGCCTACCCTTCTGCTGCTCTCGACTGACCACCATAACGGTGCCAAGGATGGACATTCGTGCCATCGGGTACAGGTGGACCATGCCCGGATGCCGAGTTGGACGCAGACAAGACTTCATGTCTTGGTGAAATGAGCCACAACTGAGCTGCGCCGATGCGACGAGCGGGTACTCTAGGACGGTCATGTCTGACCTCAGCGTGGTCGCTGCGCCACAAGAAGCCCACCCGTTTGTGGCTCAGCTGTCCGCACTGCACCACTTCAGGATCTACGCCGATATCGCAATCGTCATCGTCGTGCTGGCGCTGACGAACCTGCTGGCGCACTTCACCACACCATGGGCGAACATCGCGGTTGTCCCTGCGGCCGCCGTCGGGCTACTGATGTTGGTCCGCTCGCGTGGGTTGGGTTGGTCGGAGATCGGGTTGGGTCGTGAGCATTGGAAGTCCGGTGCCGGCTATGCGCTGGCGGCCGTCACCCTTGTCGGGACGGTGATAGCCGTGGGCGCTCTGCTGCCGTGGACACGCCCGATGTTCCTCAACGACAACTACGCGACGCTGTCGGGCGCGCTCATCGCCTCGATGATCATCATTCCTCTGCAAACCGTCATCCCCGAGGAACTGGCCTTCCGGGGCGTACTACACGGTGCGCTGAACCGTGCGTGGGGATTCCGCGGGGTCGCGGCCGCGGGATCGGTACTGTTCGGCATGTGGCATATCTCCACCTCGATGGGGCTCACGGCAAGCAATGTGGGGTTCACCAGAATCCTGGGGGGCGGAGTCTTCGGCATGGCGGCCGGCGTTATCGGAGCCGTATTGGTGACCGCGGCGGCCGGTTAGGTGTTCACCTGGTTACGGCGTCGTAGCGGCAGTCTGATAGCCCCAATCGCCCTGCACTGGTCGCTCAACGGGCTCGGCGCTTTGACCGCCGCGCTGGTATGGCACCTATCCTGAGCTAGCTCGCGGCGCCGCGTCGCCTCGCCTCTGTGT
>JBMYXJ010000638.1:0-2184 GCA_049608285.1 Mycobacterium sp.
TGAGGGCACCGGTACTACGGAGCCGCCGCCATGACTCAGTACAGCCAGCTCCTCCAGAACCTGGAGAAGGCCATCACGGCCGGGGACATCACTGCAGTTGTTCCTGAGGACCTCGAAATCGAGGCTCACAACACGCTGTGGGATCTCACCGACCCCACCGAGCTCACCCTGCTCAAGCTGTGCCCGTCCGTTGGCGCCACCAGCGTCCGGCATGAGTACACCCGCATCACCAGCTTCGGCTCGCAGCGTGATTCCGGCCACTTCACCGAGACCGGCCTTCCCGCGCGCACCGGGTTCGGCAGCAGTCGGCAAGAGGTCAACATCAAGCTGATCGGCGTGATGGGGCCCACCTACCTGCTCGCGTCTCTGGAGAAGACCCAGAAGGCGCTTGGCACACAGGGTGCCGCCAACATCCAGCGGGCCGCGCTCCAGCGCAACCTCCTGCACAAAAAGTGCCGCTCCATGTACTTTTCCGACACCCGGAACAGCAAGGGTGGCGACGATGGCCTCATTCCTGCCGGGCTGATCCAGCAGATCGAGCAGGGCACCGACGGAACCGTTGGCGCCCGCAGCCCCTGGGGCAGCCACGTCATCGACATGCAGGAACAGCCGCTGACCGTCGACACCCTGCGCGACAAGGTCAGCCAGGGCATTATCGTGCACGGCGCCATGAACAGCCTGCTCATGGACCCCTTCGCGCGCGGTGACTTCGAGGGCTCCCTGGACGCCGCCGAGCGCCTGGAGCTGCCCATCGGTGCTCGCGCCTTCATGGTGGGCCAGAACGTTGGCGGCCTCCAGACCCAGAACGGACAGATCTGGTTCGAGACCGACAACACCCTGTCGGCCATGCACAGCCGCCCGCAGTACCGCACCGACGACACCCACGACCAAACCCCCACCAGCACCCCCACGGTCACTGCGACCGCGCAGGCCGTCTCGGGCAGCAACGTGTCCGAGTGGGACGCCTCGAGCGCTGGCAACGTCTACTACGTCGTCACCGAAGTGGTGAACGAAATGGAGGGCCTCGGCACCCGGGCGCCGGCTTCCGGCACCGTCGCTGTCGCTGCTGGCCAGGAGGTGGCGCTCAGCATCACCGCCGGCAACTTCCAGGCGGACCGCTTCCGCGTCTACCGTGGCACCGACTCCGACACCGCCGACACTGACGCATGGTTCGTGTTCGAGGTGGCCAACGGCGTCAGCCCCGGCGCGGTCGCCGCGTTCGACCTCAACGAGTGGCGGCCCAACACCAGCGTGGCCTTCGGCCTTCGCGTGTCGAGCTGGGCCACCCGCGCGATGCGCGGTGGTGAGCGCACCGGCTACTACGCCGCGCAGGCCATGAGCGCCTCGATGGTCGGCACGCAGGACTCCCCGGACTCCACCGTGGCCTGCGTCACCCTCGGGCCCAAGATGGGCGTCATGCAGATCGCTCCCATCGCGCCCACCGTGGACAACCCGCTGCTGTACAGCGCCTACGCCATGGAAGTGCGCAACCCCCGCCAAAACTTCGTGTTCAAGAACATCGGTCGCCAGACCTGATCGATGATACGTGGCTGCCGCCGGGCTAACCGGCGGCAGACCACCGTTCTATCGCACCTTGCGTGTTCGCCTTTGCGGCCCCGCAACCCCTAGCCAGGAGACTCGCGACATGGCCAACTATCTTGTGTATCTCGCGCGGCGAGTAGTGCAGCAACAGACCATCCAGTTCGGCAGCCACAGTCTGCTGTTCGTTCGGGCTGTCCTTCGCTCGACCGGTGCCCCAGCGATGGCGTGCAAGATCGACGGCGATGTGCCCAAAGAGGTGTCCGACCAGGTGCGCCTCATGCGGTCGTCCTACCGGTTCGTCAATGAGTCCGACTTCATTAGCATCGACGGCATCGCCACCGATCCGGTCAAGGCCGAGGATGCCCCCGCAGCAACCAACCGAACGCCTCCAGCTGCAACCATCATCGATCAGATGCGTGAGTCCGCGCTCGCGTCCGGCTGGACCGAAGAGGAGCTCGAGGGCACCGGAAAGGGTGGCCATCCAGGCATCGAGGGCGGGTCCAGCCCGATCACTGGGCTGACGGTCTCCCTCATGGCAATCTGCGCCCCGCCCGACAGCTGGGCAGAGAAGCGCGACGAGCACTACCCATGGGAGCTCGACGGCTTCCAGCTCGACGGCTTCCAGGCACCCCAGGTGGAGCC
>JBMYXJ010000639.1:0-2183 GCA_049608285.1 Mycobacterium sp.
AACAATCGCGATCAGGATCGCCCCCACCATGACCGCTGCGGTATGCCGTGGGTCGAAGAAGATCGAGCTCGCAGCGCCGAGCGCAACGATGCCGACCCACAGGTAAATGATCAGCACGACCCGACGATGAGAATGACCAATCTCCAGTAACCGGTGGTGCAGATGCATTTTATCGGGATGGAAGGGGCTCAAGCCCGCACGCGTACGTCGGATGATGGCCAGCAGCATGTCCAGCGCAGGCACGAACATCACAGCGACCACCAGCAGGAACGGAGACAGCAGGGCGAACACATCGCGGGCGCCGTAGGCGGATTGCGAAATCGGACCGGCGGCGGTGGTCGATGCAGCGGCGAGCATCAAGCCGATCAACATCGAGCCTGAATCACCCATGAAAATCCTGGCTGGATGGAAGTTGTGCGGAAGAAAACCCAAACAGACGCCGGCCAGCACGACCGAGATCACCGCGGGCGGGTAGAACAGCACGTCGCCGCCGTGGTCTCGCAACAGCCCAATCGAGAAGATGCATATAGCTGCGGCCGTGATGAAACCCAGCCCAGCGGCAAGGCCGTCCAGACCGTCGACGAAGTTCATCGCGTTGACCACCGCTACCGTCAGCGCCAGCGTCAGCAAGATTGACGCCACCTGATCCAGGACGATGGTGCCGACGCCTCCGATCGGTATGTAGATCACGCTCCACGCCACGCCCATCGTGACGAGCACGCTGGCCGCGGTGATCTGACCGGCGAACTTCGTCAGTGCGTCCAGGCCCCATCGGTCATCGATCAACCCGACGACCATGATCAGCCCCCCCGCGACAACCACTGCGGGCAATCCCGACGAGTAGACGAACCCCCGAGTCAATGCAGGAAGCTGGGACGCCAGCAGTACTGCGGCGACCACGCCCACATACATCGCCAGGCCGCCCATTCGGGGGGTCGGCTGCAGGTGAACGTCGCGCTCGCGCGGGAAGGCGACCGCACCCAACCGCCTGGCCAGCACTCGAACCCAGCCGGTAGCCAGATAGGTGATGATCGCCGCAGTCAGACCGACCAAAGCGAGCTCGCGCAACGGGACGCCCGCGCCCCGGTCCGACAGCGCGATCAGCTCCGACGTCAGCTGCTCCAGGGGCGCTGACGTGATCATCGCTGAACCGTAATGCACGAAACTGAAGGATCAGTCCGTCTGAGCGGTGAGGGTCGCCGCCTCGACACCCAACACCCCGGCGATGGCATCAACTGTCACCGGCCCCTGCCGCAATACGCTGGGCTGTGCGCCGGTCAGGTCGACTATCGTCGATGCGATCTGCTGCTGGGCGGGCCCTCCGTCGAGGTAGACCTCGACCAGATCGCCGAGTTGCTCGCGGGCCTCCACAGCGGTGTTGGCTGCAGGGCGTCCAGAGATGTTCGCGCTCGAAACCGCCATCGGCCCGACCTCCCGAAGTAACTCGATGGCCACGGGCTGCATCGGCATGCGCAGCATGACGCTGCCATGCGCATCGCCAAGATCCCATTGCAACGACGGGGCTTGCCGGACCACAAGGCTCAGCGCGCCCGGCCAGAAAGCCCGGATGAGCTCGTGCGCGCTGTGCGGGACCGAGTAGACCAGCCCGTGGATGGTGTCCCAGGACCCGACCAATACTGGAACCGGCATGTCGCGGCCGCGGCCCTTGGCAGACAATAGCGCCGCCACCGCATCGGTATCGAACGCGTCGGCGCCAAGTCCGTAGACCGTATCGGTGGGCATGACCACTAGGCGTCCACTCTTGAGTGCACCGATCGCCGAAGCGATGCCCTCGGCGCGCTGTGCGGAATCGGTGCAATCAAACAGCGCCGTCATGCGCGATTCGCCTTCGTTTCTCGCTGGGTCACGTCATTCAGCCTCTCACCGACCGCGTACCGCGGTCACGAAGCGGGGCCTACCGGCGAAGTCGTGTCGGTCGCTGATCTCGACGAAACATCCTGCGCGGGTGAAGGCTTCAACAGTGCGGTCCGATGTGGTGTCATCGTGCTCAACCGCGCAGCAGCCGCCGGGCCGTAGCAGGCGTGCTGCTGCGCCGACGACATGGTTGATCACAACCATCCCATCGTCTCCACCAAACAGTGCATGTGGCGGATCATGTTGAGCCACCTCGGGTTCCAGACGAACACCCTCAGGTATATAGGGCGGATTGGCTACCAGAAGGT
>JBMYXJ010000640.1:0-2173 GCA_049608285.1 Mycobacterium sp.
TGCGAGCCGCGCAGTTCCCCGGGGTGGCGAACCTCTTGGTAGCTCGTACTTTTCGCGATGACTTCGAACTTCCCGACTACCCGTTCTGACGAGCGCCCGCCTATGACAACGCTGGCAGCAACGTTCCGGGCACAACACCGCACCCGAACGATCGCGCCAGCCCAAACGCAACTTTCACCAACGCCCGGATTCAGCATCGACAACCTGACAAACTACGACTTTCGGGTGACTCGACTTGACTGACGTCCGAGCGGACGCTTCTCACAGGGAGGTGTGGTTCCGGCGGTGAATTCATCTGAACGAGACAGCAAGCCCGACCCCCTTCGCTCTGAGCTCACCGGATCCGCTGACCGCATCGATGCCGCGGAGTGGTCGAAGCGCATTCCCCCGGTGACGGCGCGGATACCCGAAATCCGGATCGGTAAGCGTTGGGTCAGTAGCCTGTGGTTGCTGCCAGTCGGCGCTGCCGTGCTCATCGTCGGAATTGCTGTGGCACAGCATCTTCGAACCTACTCAATGGTGCAGAATTTCATCGAGACGTACCCGGGGGCAGGCGCGTTCCAGCCTCCGGTGGACCTCGGATTTCCCGGCTGGCTTCGCATCCTGCATTTCCTGAACCTGCTGTTCATGCTGTTCATCATTCGGTCAGGACTACAGATCCTGGCCGACCACCCGCGCCTGCAATTCGACGCCGGGTCCACACCGGGTCGAGAGTGGCTGCGCCTGCGTGGCCCGGTTCCTCCCGACCGAATGGCCCAGAGTCCGCCAGAGCGTCAATGGACCGCCAAGGACGACGCGGTCAGCCTGCCCGGCTGGATCGGGATACCCGGAATCCGGCACTCCATCGGACTGGCCCGATGGTGGCACTTCAGTTTCGACATGCTCTGGGTTCTGCTCGGCGTCGTGTTTTACATTCTGCTGTTCACCACCGGGCAGTGGGAGCGACTGGTACCGCGAGACTGGGACGTGTTCCCCAACGCGCTCTCGGCTGCGGTGCAGTACTTGTCGCTCGACTTCCCGACCAACCAGGGTTGGACACAGTACAACGGCCTGCAGAACCTGGCCTACTTCACCACGGTATTCATTGCCGGTCCGCTGGCATTCGTCACCGGTCTGCTGCAGGCACCGGCCATCGCGGCCAGATTCGGTCTCGCCGCAGGACGTTTGAACCGCCAGACGGCCCGGTCGGTGCACTTCTGCGTGCTGATCTACTTCGTGTTCTTCATCATTGTTCACACCGCGATGGTGTTCATGACCGGTCTCCTGGTGAACCTCAACCACATCACCACGGGTCTGAACACTCCGACGTGGGCCGGATTATGGCTCTACGTCCTGTGGATGACCGTCGTCGTCGCCGCCTGGTTCTCCGCCTCACCGCTGACTCTGCGGTATCCCCGGCTGGTACAACGAACCGGCAGGCGCCTGGTCGGATGGGCAAAGTGGCTACTGGAGTGGAGCGACCCGCGTGCCACGTACCCCGAAGAGTCGATCTCCCCCTATCTGTGGCCCAACGGCACACTGCCGACGAGTCAGGCCTATGCACAACTGCGCGACGACGAATTCCGGGACTACGCGCTTCGCATCGGCGGATTGGTGGAGAACCCTGTGGTACTGACCTACGAGCAGATCAAGGCAATCCCACGACAAGAGCAGATCACACAGCACTATTGCATCCAGGGCTGGTCCGGAATCGCCAAGTGGGGCGGGGTGCCGATGAAGGACATCATGGATCTGGTTCGCCCACTGCCACAGGCGAAGTGGGTCGTCTTCTATTCCTTCGCCGATGGTGCCGACGGCGGCCGCTATTACGATGCGCACAATATCCAGCACATGGAGCACCAACTGGCACTATTGGCTTACGAAATGAACGGTGACACCCTCAACGAACTCCATGGCGCCCCGCTGCGGCTCCGCAACGAACGCGAACTCGGCTTCAAACAGGTGAAGTGGATCGAAGCTATCGAGTTCGTCGACTCCTTCGCCTCTCTCGGCGCGGGCCAGGGCGGATACAACGAGGATCACGAGTTCTACGGCTACCGCGAATCCATCTAGCACCCGGGACAATCATGAATCTCATTCCGAAACCCCACGTGGCGATCACCGACGCCGAAGTCCAGGACGTACTGGGGCGCGCCGTGCGGATCATCGGCCCGCTCCTGGACGTGCTGTGGGG
>JBMYXJ010000641.1:0-2168 GCA_049608285.1 Mycobacterium sp.
CCCGCTGCCACCAACCAGGGCAGGGGGGCTAGCCTCTTGCTCCATGGGCAACGCATACGAGTCCGTCTCCGTCGACATCGCCGACCGCATCGCCGAGGTGACCCTCATCGGCCCGGGGAAGGGCAACGCCATGGGCCCGGCGTTCTGGGCCGAGCTGCCGGTACTGTTCGCCGAGCTGGAGGCAGACCCCGAGGTACGCGCAATCGTTCTGACCGGCTCTGGGCGCAATTTCAGCTACGGGCTTGATCTGCCCGCGATGGGTGGAATGTTGTCGCCGATGCTCGAAGACGGGGCGCTGGCGAAACCCCGCGCGGATTTCCACGCACAGCTCACGGCGATGCAGCAGGCTATTTCCGCGGTCGCGGACTGCCGCACGCCGACGATCGCTTCGGTCCATGGCTGGTGCATTGGCGGGGGCGTCGACCTGATCTCGGCGGTCGACATTCGCTACGCGAGCGCCGACGCGAAGTTCTCGGTGCGGGAGGTCAAGCTGGCGATCGTGGCCGATGTCGGCTCGCTGGCCCGGCTGCCCAACATCCTGTCCGACGGGCATTTGCGCGAACTGGCGCTGACGGGCAGGGACATAGATTCAGCACGGGCTGGGCGCATCGGCCTTGTCAACGACGTCTACCCCGACGCCGAGGCCTCCTTGGCCGCCGCGCGTGCGACCGCCGCTGAGATCGCCGCAAACCCACCGCTGGTGGTCAACGGCATCAAGGACGTACTCGATGAGCAGCGCATCGGTGACGTGTCGGCCAGCCTGCGCTACGTCGCAGCGTGGAACTCGGCGTTCCTGGCGTCCAAAGACCTGAGCGAGGGCATCACCGCCATGTTCGAGAAGCGGGCGCCGAACTTCACCGGGGAGTAGCTTCGCGGCTCAATGTCCGCCCAGCGGTCTCCGGCAGTGCGGCCACGCAAAACAGGCTGACGATCGCCAGGCCGCCCATCATCACCGCGACGGCCCAACCGCCGAATGTGGCCAGCAGGGTCGGCGACAACACCGGCGGCAGCCCACCGCCGACGATGCACCCCAAAGTGTGCGACACCGCTACTCCGGTGTAGCGGTACTGCGCGGCGAAGATCTCCGGAAGGTAGGCAGCCAGCGGGCCCATGCACGCGCCACCGAGGGCGTAGGTCGCCATGATTGCCGCACCGAAAACAACGTGGTTTCTCGTTTCAATCAGCGGGAAGGCCACGAACGCCCACGGCGTAGCTATGGCGATGGCGGAGCCCAGGACGGGCCGCCGCCCATAGGCGTCGCTGAGGATCGCTGAGGCCCCCGCGGTTGCGATCGCGCACACCCCGCCGGCCACTCCGACCACAAGCACCAGGGTCAAGGAATATCCCATGCGCTCAGAGGCATAGTGGGTGAAGAAGGTTACGGCCTGAAAACTCAGCATGAGGGCACAGATCACCATGCCGCCAGCCAACAGAACCTGGCTGCCCTGCTGACGCAGCACTGCTGCCAGAGGCGCACTCGAGTGCGATTCGCGCGGTCCCGTTTCCGCGAACACCGGGGATTCCTCAACCCTCAGCCGGATCAACAGTGCGGCGACGATGAGCACTGCGCTCAACAAGAACGGAATGCGCCAGCCCCACTGGAGGAAGGCCGAACCTGCGCTACCAAACGCGAAGTGTGCCAGCAGGAAGACCAGGTTTGACAGCACCAGCGCGGTGCCGAGCCCAAGCTGGGTGAACATGCCGTAGAAACCACGCCTGGCCGGGGGTGCGTGCTCGGCGCTCAGCAGTACTGCACCGGCCCACTCGCCCCCGACCGCGAACCCCTGCACCAGACGCAGCCCAATCAGCAACAGCGGGGCAGCAATTCCGATACTGGCAGTGCTGGGAAGCAGGCCTACACCCACGGTGGCGCCGCCCATCAGCAGGAGCGTCACCACCAGGGTTTGTTTACGACCGATTCGGTCGCCGAAGTGCCCGAAGACCGCCGCCCCCACCGGCCTTGCGAGGAAAGCCGATGCGAACGTGCCCAGCGACGCCGTGGTCGCCGTCACTGGGCCCATATTTGGGAAGAACACCGTCGGGAACACCAAAGCCGCCGCGGTACCGTAGATGAAGAAGTCGTAGAACTCCATTGCCGAGCCGGCGTAGCCGGCTAGCGCAACTCTTCGTAGTCCGCGGGCCGCGCCGTCAGCTCGTTGCGCGCCCCC
>JBMYXJ010000642.1:0-2166 GCA_049608285.1 Mycobacterium sp.
GATTCTCGAAATGTTCCGGCTCGACGACCGGGTGGCGGTAGTGACCGGAGCGGGCAGGGGCCTGGGCGCCGCCATCGCCCTCGCGTTCGCCGAAGCCGGTGCTGACGTGGTGATCGCCGCTCGTACCAGGTCGCAGCTGGAGGAGGTCGCCGCTCGTATCGGCGACGCCGGCCGACGCGCCCATGTCATCGTGGCCGATCTGGCGCGTCCCGATGACACAGCCCGGCTGGCAGCCGGGGCCGTCGAAGCTTTCGGAAAACTAGACATCGTCGTCAACAACGTCGGCGGCACCATGCCCAACGCCCTGTTGAGCACCTCGACGAAAGATCTGAAGGACGCCTTCACCTTCAATGTCGCCACCGCACATGCACTGACCACGGCGGCGGCGCCACTGATGTTGGAGCACTCTGGGGGCGGGAACGTCATCAACATCACCTCGACGATGGGGCGGCTCGCCGGGCGCGGTTTCGCCGCGTACGGCACCGCGAAAGCCGCACTTGCGCATTACACGCGACTATCGGCACTGGACCTCGCGCCGCGCATCAGGGTGAACGCAATCGCTCCGGGGTCGATTCTCACGTCGGCACTCGACATCGTGGCCAACAACGATGCCCTACGCACCCCGATGGAACAGGCCACACCATTGCGAAGGCTCGGCGACCCGCTCGACATCGCCGCCGCTGCGGTCTATCTCGCCTCACCAGCGGCTAGTTATCTAACCGGAAAGACGCTTGAGGTCGACGGCGGGATTACATTCCCGAACCTCGACCTCCCGATTCCCGATCTGTGAGGAAACCATCATGGCCATCCCCAACCCCATCCCTGTCGCCGCCATCGGCACCGGAAACGTCGGCAAGCACGCGCTGACTCAGTTGATCACCGACCCTAGATTTGAGCTCACCGCGGTGTGGGTTTCCTCGGATTCCAAGGCCGGCAGGGACGCCGCAGAGCTTGCCGGACTTCTGGATTCGAGCGGAGAAACGGGCAGCGGCGCAACGAGCAGCCGGGAAACAGGCGAAACAGGCGAAACAGGCAGCCGCGAAACAGGCATTGTGGCGACCACCGATCTCGACGCCGTCCTGGCCACCAATCCCGTGTGCGCCGTCTATACCGCGATGGCCGACAATCGGCTGCCGGAGGCACTTGAGGACTACCGGCGGATCTTGGCCGCCGGGGTCAACGTAGTCGGCAGCAGCGCGGTGTTTCTGCAGTATCCGTGGCAGGTGCTGCCCGACGAACTCATCGCACCCATCGAGAATGCCGCGAAAGAGGGATCTTCGACCATATTTGTCAATGGAATCGACCCCGGCTTCGCCAACGACTTGCTGCCATTGGCGCTGGCCGGGACATGCCAGAGCATCGAGCAGATCCGCTGCATGGAGATCATCAACTACGACACCTACGACAGTGCGACGGTCATGTTCGATGTCATGGGTTTCGGTAGGGGCATTGGCGAAACACCGATGCTGCTGCAGCCCGGAGTGCTGAGTCTGGCGTGGGGTTCGGTCGTGCGGCAGCTGGCCGCCGGCCTGAGTATCGAACTCGATGAGGTCACCGAAACCCACGTCCGCGTCCCCGCTCCCGAAGATTTCGACATCGCCGCCGGTCGCATAGACAAGGGCACAACCGCCGCGTTGCGGTTCGAAGTGCGCGGGATGAAGGATGGCGAAGTCGCGGTCGTGCTCGAACACGTCACACGGCTGCGCGACGATCTGTGTCCGGACTGGCCGCGACCCGCTCAGCCCGGCGGCTCCTATCGGATCGAAATCATGGGCGAACCCTCGTATGCCCTCGATCTGTGCCTGAGCAGTCCCAACGGCGATCACAACCATGCGGGCCTGGTGGCTACGGCGGCCCGAGTGGTAAACGCGATTCCCGCTGTGGTCGCCGCCGAGCCTGGAATCGTAACGTCGTTGGAACTTCCTCCGATAACTGGCAGAGGTCTATATGCTAGTAGTAATCCCAACGCAAGGATTTGAGATGAGAACTTCACTGACCACCGCTTTTGCCGCCTTTCTCGTAGCTGGCGGCGCCTCCATCGCGATCGCCGCAGCGCCCGTCGCGCTCGCAAACCCCCCGCTCATTCCGGCGTGCGAGGAGGAGGAGGCAGGTGGCGGACGGCAGGGCGGCGGGTCCACGCTGTGCGAGACGCCCGGCAACGCCCAA
>JBMYXJ010000643.1:0-2164 GCA_049608285.1 Mycobacterium sp.
GCGTTTGGTGGCGCGCGCAGGTTACCCGTCAGGCAGGTGGGTAGACCCCCATGCCTTTGGCCTTTTCGGTCTGCCAGAAGACGTCGGAGATTTCGTCGATGGTCTTCAAGAGCTTCTCCGCGACAGCCACATCGAGAGACTTCTTGACGTCGCCTGCGCCATGGACGCCGTCCCAGAACAGCTGGTGCAGATTGGGGAATTGCTCGAAATGTTCCTTGGTGAAGAAATCGGCCCACAGCACCATCAAGTGGTGTTTCACTTCTTCGGCGCGCTGCTCCTTGATCAGAATCGCGCGGATCTTGAAGTGTTCGTCTTCCGACTCGTGGTACTTCTTGAGCGTCTTGAGGCAGGAGAGCGCCTCGATCTTGGCCTGCGCAGGGTCGTAGACGCCGCAGTACAAATCGCAGTGGGCATGGGCGGGTGTGGCGTTGGAGAACAGTCGATGCAGCATGTCTCTTAACTTACCCTTTGGACATGCGCCGAAACCATCGACTGCGCCTTGCGTTCGGTCGCTGGCGGATAAAGCGGTTTGTTGTCGTGGAGGATTCCATGCGTCCGACGCTCAAGCCCGGTGATGGACTGCTGACGTTGCGCGGTAGCAGGCCGCGGAAGGGTGAGCTGCGGGTGTTTCCCGCCCCCGGGTCTTCGCTGTACCTGGTCAAGCGAGTCGGCGCGGTGCGCCAGTCGGCGTCGGGAACTGAGTTCGACGCGCGGTCGGACAACGCGGCCGCGCCAGGTGCTACCGACTCACGCGAGTTCGGATGGGTGTCGGCAGCGGAGTCCTACCGAGTGATGTGGAAAGTTCGAGCGCCTGCGGAGCGTTAGGGTCAGAGTAGGACGATCAGCGCGAGGGTACCCAGCAACACCAGGGCTATGAGCCCCGCCCGCAGGAGCGCCATTGTCTGGCTGCGCTCGTAGGCCTCTGGGCGGGACGGCCACCGTGACGGCGGCAAGGCGGACCCCGAGTCCGTCGGTGATGCCATCAGCTACTCCTCGCCCGCACGCACACACTTTATCCATTGAGTTCGGTCACAGGGTGACCATCGTGATGGTGATCATACCGTCTCTTTTTCGTTACTGAGAAATCGAGCACACGTTGCTGTGGGCTGGACGGGCTGCCGGATTGCCTGAATGCTTAGCTGTACGAGCTATTTCGCTCTGACGGTGCCGCCCCCTGTTGATCGCCGCGGCGTCGCGGCCACACGTTATCCACAGCAAGGTGCTGGATCGCATCGACCTAGCGGCTCACAGCTGGTAGGTGGTCTTGAGCGCCTGTGGATGAAGCTGTGGAAACTGTGGATAGCCCGCGGATTGCTACAGGTACTGCCGGTCCCGTCGGGTGTGCCGGTACTGCCGGTCCCGTCGGGTGTGCCGGCCGTGTCACCATGAGTTCATGGATGACACGGCTGTGCCGGAAGTGGCGATCATCGACTTGCCGACGAGTTTCGGGCCAGCGGTAGTGCTGCTCGACGTGCGCGAGGATGACGAGTGGCAGCGTGGCCATGCGCCGGGCGCGCAGCACATTCCCATGGGTGACGTCCCGGCCCGAATGGCTGAGATCGACTCCGACGCCGAACTGTATGTGATCTGCCTCGCTGGCGGGCGGTCGCAGCGGGTCGCGCAGTACCTGGCCCGCAACGGCTATGAGGCTGCCAACATCGCCGGTGGCATGCTGGCGTGGGCCCGGGCTGGACGCCCCGTCGTGACCGAGGAGGGCGGCGCGGGCACGCTCTGAACTGGTTGGCGTTCTGAGCCTCCTGGAGATACCCCATTAGGCTGATCGGATGATCCAGGTGTGTTCCCAGTGCGGGACGCGGTGGAATGTGCGCAACCGGCAGCGGTCCTGGTGCCCGCGATGCAATGGTGCACTGCTCCCGCCCTCAGGCTCCGCCGGCCAGCCGCAGTGGGGGCGGCAGCAGCAGCCGAGACAGCGGCGCCCGGGCCCCATGCTCCCGTCCGGGTACCGGTGGGTCGCGGTGCGGCCGGGCGCGCCGCCTCCGCCCCGCCGCCAGCCGCGCGCACTCGGCCCGACGCCGCGCTATCTGACCATCCCTCGGTGGGGTCTGGTCGAGCACTTCAGCGCACCCACCGAGCAGAAGCAGTTACGCGGCGGCCCGTCGATGACCGCGGTACGGATGACGTTGGTAGCAACGATGGCGGTTCT
>JBMYXJ010000644.1:0-2163 GCA_049608285.1 Mycobacterium sp.
CCTCACCCTGGCCACCCCGGTGGTAGCCACTCCGCCCGCCGCCCCGGGACCCCCCCGGATCGTCGTCTCGCGCACACGTCCACCCGCGATCGCGCTCGCGGTGCGAGAAGCGATGAACGGTGTCCTCGTCGAGATGGGTTCCGCAGGAGCCAAAGTCGCATCTGTGATCCAAGGACACTCGGATGTCTATGTGCATGCGGGAGGCCAATACGAGTGGGACTCCGCGGCTCCTGTGGCCGTCGCGCGGGCGGCCGGCCTGCACACCTCCCGTATCGATGGCACATCGCTGGAATACAACCAGCGCGATCCCAAGCTGCCTGACCTGATTGTGTGTCGTCCCGAATACGCCGCCGCCGTGTTCGCGGTCACTGCGGAGAATCCCGGCTAGCCTTGCGCTATGCGGATGTCGGCCAAGGCAGAGTATGCGGTCCGGGCCATGGTTCAACTGGCCACGGTCGAGGAAGGCACTCTGGTCAAGACCGACGACCTTGCCAAGGCGCAGGGCATCCCGCCGCAATTCCTCGTCGACATCCTGTCCGACTTGCGTAGCGATCGACTGGTTCGCAGTCACCGGGGTCGCGAAGGGGGATATTCCCTCGCCAGGCCGGCTGCCGACATCGGTATCGCCGACGTCTTGCGCTGCATCGACGGCCCGCTGGCCAGCGTGCGCGACATCGGCCTGGGCGACCTGCCCTACTCGGGTCCTACCGCGTCGCTGACGGACGTCTGGCGGGCGTTGCGAGCCAGCATTCGTTCGGTGCTGGAGCAGACCACCCTCGCCGATGTCGCATCTGCCGCCTTACCCGAGCACGTGCAAGTCCTGGCTGATGATTACCGCTCTCAGGAGGAGCAGCGCGGTCACTCAGCCGGCTAGCGCGTTGGGGCGAATACCCGCATGCCCGAACGGGATTCCGATAAGATGACGATCAGGGCAGTTCTGGACACCCTGTCCGCCGATTCTGCGCACATGGTCTGCGCCGACAAACACATCATCAGAAGTGGCGTTTACCGGATGCTCGCAGCAACCATACTGATCGCATGACCAGTGACAGACTCAAGCCTCTGAGCTACTTCGGGCCGAATTGGTTCGCTTCGGTGATGGGAACGGGCATCGTCGCCACGGCGGGCGCGTCCTTACCCGTACAGGTGCCGGGGCTGCGGACCTTCGTGCTCGTGGTGTGGGTGGTAGCGACCGTGTGGCTGGTCCTGCTGTCGGTGGTGACGGTCGCTCACTGGGTCCGCAACCCCACCGTGGCGCGCAGTCATGTCCGTAATCCGCAGATGGCGCACTTCTATGGGGCCGCACCGATGGCACTGCTCACCGTCGGGGCCGGCGCCCTGATGGTAGGCAGCGATCTCATCGGCGAGCGTGCGGCGGTTGACCTTGCCTGGGTGTTGTGGACTGCGGGCACGATTGGCGGCCTGTTCACCGCCACGAGCATCCCGTACCTGATGTTCACCCAGCACCGGGTCGAGGCCGATGCCGCGTTCGGCGGCTGGCTGATGCCGGTGGTACCGCCGATGGTGTCGGCTGCAACCGGAGCGATGCTCATTCCGCACATGGCGGAGGGAACCGGCCGCGCAACCATGCTCTACGGCTGCTATGCGATGTTCGGCATGTCGCTGTTCGCCTCGATGATCATCATCACCATGGTGTGGAGCCGGCTGGTGCACTATGGCACCTCCGGTACGGCGCGGGTTCCCACCTTGTGGATCGTGCTAGGACCGTTGGGTCAATCGATCACTGTGGCAGGGCTTCTCGCTACCGGCGCCGCCATGGTAGTCGACGACGACGTGGCTGCCGGTATGCTCGCGTTCGCGGTCCTCTACGGGGTTCCCGTTTGGGGCTTCGCCGTGTTGTGGATTGCGATCGCCACCTCGCTGACAGTGCGGACGCTGCGGCGCGGCATGCCGTTTGCGCTGACTTGGTGGAGCCTGACATTTCCAGTCGGCACTTTTGTCACCGGGACGACTCAGCTGGCTCTGCACACGGGCTTGCCAGGGTTCCGGGTCGCCGCCGTGATCGCCTATGTCGGGTTGTTGGCGACCTGGTTGCTGGTGGCGGTGCGCACATTCCGGGGCGGCGTGCGCGGCCGACTGTTCGCCGCACCCGCCACCGATCCGATCCGAGCTCAGAAGGACCCTCCCGCGGCAGATCTGCCG
>JBMYXJ010000645.1:0-2149 GCA_049608285.1 Mycobacterium sp.
GCGGACGAGCGGGGTAAGATCCTGCTGTCGCGGGAATATGGCGTTAGTCCTGCGCAGATTCAGCGCATCAGGGCGGGGAAGCAGTGGGAGTTGTAACGGGTAAGGCTATAACCCGCATGACCATCGAGGATGCGGAGCACATCAGCCCGGAACAGCGCCAGGCGATCATCGACGGCTACCCGGCGCACGAACGGGAGGCCAGAGTCAAGGGTATCCCGGCGATGGGGTCGGGCCGCATCTACCCGGTGCCGGAAGAAACGATCCGGGTCGACGCATTCGAGACGCCGGCACACTGGCTTTACATTGCCGGCATCGACTTCGGCTGGGATCACCCGACAGCGGCCGTTCAGCTGGCGTGGGATCGGGACCACGACGTTGTCTATCTCGGCGCGGCCTACAGCCGGCGCGAGGCGACGCCACTGGAGCACGCGGCGACGCTGCAATCGTGGGGCGACTGGCTCCCGTGGGCATGGCCTGCGGACGCATACCAGCGGGACAAGCGGTCAGGAGGGACGCTGAGGGACGACTACACCCGCCACGGGCTCAACATGCTGCACATCCACGCGCAGCACCCGGACGGCGGGGTGTCGGTCGAGGCCGGCGTCCAGCGCATCCTGACGCGAATGCAGACGGGCCGCTTCAAGGTGTTCGCGCACCTGGAGCCGTGGTGGCGGGAATTCCGCATGTACCACCGCAAGGACGGCCTGATCGTGAAAGAGCGGGACGATCTCATGGACGCCACGCGCTACGCTGAATCCATGCTGCGCTTCGCGGCCGAACCGCTGGTGCGCGAGATGGCCGATGCTGAGGAATACGGGCAGAACCCGGTCACCGGCTACTGAGATGACCAAGACGAACGTTGTCGTCCCGGTTCGCGCTGCCGGGCTGGCTGCGAATGGCGTTTTCACGGTGATGAAAATGCCGGGCGGCGTGTTCGACATTCAGATCAACGACGGCGAGCCGTGGACCATGTCGCGGTCGGAAATGGAGATTATCTTGACCACGATTTCACTGGCTCTCCGCGATGAGTGACGTAATGCCGGACCCGATGGACGACATCGCGCCCGATGGCATGGCGATGCCGGCCGAGCCGGGCCAGGTCAACGACGTGCTCCCGTTGCTGCGCGAGATCATGGGCCACGACAACCTGGCAGAGGCGCTGGAAGACGGCGAACTCACCAGGATCGCGCAGGAGGTCATTGAGGAATACGACATCGACAAGAACTCGATGTCGTCCTGGTATGACGAGATGAAGGCCGGGCTGGACCTGGCCCGCATGGTCAAGTCGGACCGGAAGTCGATCAACCGGGCATCGAACGTCTGCTATCCGCTGGTGGCGTCGGCCGCATTGCAATTCAACGCCCGCGCCTACCCGGCGATTGTGCCGAGCGGACAGCCCGTCTATTGCAAGGCGCAGGGCGCCGACAAGAGCGGCCAGAAGGCGGCCCGCGCCGAGCGGGTGCAGGAACACCTCGGCTGGCAACTGCTGACGCAGATCACCGAATGGGAGCCGGAAACGGACTCGTTGCTCACGCTGCTGCCGATCGTCGGAACGATGATCCGCAAGGTGTGGTATGATCCGACGCTGGGCCGTCCGCGCGTCAAGCTGTGCGACGCCGGGGCCGTGGTCATCAACGACAACGTCCAGTCGATCGACAGCGCGCCGCGGGTATCAGAAGAAGTCAGCTTATACCCACACGAGATCGAAAGCCGTAAGCGCGCCGGGATATTCCTGAACGTGGATCTCGGCGACGCCGTGCAGTTGCCGGGCGACGAAACAGGCGGTGAAGGCGAGACGACGGCGCACGATCCGTCCGCGCCGCATATGTTCATCGAGCAGCACCGCAGGATCGACATCGACGGCGACGGGTATCCCGAGCCATACATCGTAACGGTCCATCACGCGATGGCGAAGGTCGTGCGGATCGTGGCCAATTTCGACGCCGACTCGATCCACGTTGACAGCCCGGACATGGACGAGGCTGGCCAGATCACCGGCAAGGGCGTAACGGCAATCCGGCCGAGGGACTACTACGTCAAATATGATTTTCTGCCGCCGATCGACGGGGGGTTCTGGGGCACCGGCTTCGGGCTGCTTCTCGGCGACCTGTCGCACGCGATCAATTCCGGGATCAACATCCTGATCGAC
>JBMYXJ010000646.1:0-279 GCA_049608285.1 Mycobacterium sp.
GGTCGGCGCGCTGTCCGCAGGCTTGGTGGCGGGAGCGCTACGGCTCACCGCAGACTACGTCGCTACCAGGGAACAGTTCGGGCGGCCGTTGTCGACGTTCCAGACTGTTGCTGCGCAGCTTTCCGAGGTCTACATTGCCTCTCGGACAATCTCTTTGGTCGCGACATCGGTTGTGTGGCTGCTCTCTGCCGACCTTGATGCCGATGACGATCTCGCCGTGCTCGGCTATTGGCTCTCATCGCAGGCTCCGCCGGCAATGAGGATTTGTCACCACCTGCA
>JBMYXJ010000646.1:289-2145 GCA_049608285.1 Mycobacterium sp.
AATGGATGTCACCTACCCGATGGACCGCTACTACTCTTCGATTAAGGATTTGACCCGACTGCTGGGCGGCCCCTCGCATCGCCTCGATCTGGTGGGAGCGTAATGCACATCGAATTGACACCCGAGCAGCGGCAGCTGCAAGCCGAACTGCGGCAGTACTTCTCGACTCTCGTCACGGGAGACGAGGAAGCGGCGATGGAGTCCGACCGGCATAACGAGGCCTACCGTGCGGTGATCAAGCGGATGGGCTCAGACGGCAAACTCGGGGTCGGCTGGCCCACGGAGTATGGCGGCCTTGGCTTCGGCCCGATCGAGCAGCAGATATTTGTCAATGAGGCCAACCGGGCTGACGTTCCACTGCCGCTTGTCACCCTCCAAACCGTGGGGCCCACGTTGCAGGTATACGGCACCGAAGAACAGAAGAAGAAGTTCCTGCCCGGAATTCTTTCCGGCGATATACATTTCGCTATCGGCTACTCAGAACCGGAGGCGGGCACCGATCTCGCCTCGCTACGCACAACCGCGGTGAGGCACGGCGACGAATACATCGTCAATGGCCAGAAGATGTGGACCACCGGCGCCCACGATGCCGAATATATCTGGCTTGCGTGTCGGACTGACCCGGAGGCCGCTAAGCACAAGGGAATCTCGATCCTGATAGTTGACACCAAGGATCCGGGTTTTTCCTGGACCCCGATCATCTTGTCCGACGGCGCCCATCACACCAATGCGACCTATTTCAACGACGTACGGGTTCCCGCCGACATGCTCGTTGGTGAGGAGAACGGCGGCTGGAAACTGATCACCACCCAACTCAACCATGAGCGTGTCGGCCTAGGCCCCGCCGGCCGGGTCGCCGGAATCTACGATCGGGTGTTTGCGTGGGCGTCCAAACCGGGCTCCGACGGCGTAATACCGGTCGAGCATGGCGACGTGCAGCGACTGCTAGGTCAGATCAAGTCGATCTGGCGGGTCAACGAATTACTGAACTGGCAGGTAGCGGCGTCCGGCGAGACCATCGACGTTGCCGACGCGGCCGCGACCAAGGTGTTTTCGACCGAGCGCATCCAAGACGTCGGCCGGCTGGCCGAGGAGATCGTCGGAAAATATGGCAACCCGGCGGATCCGGATACCGGTGAATTGCTGGACTGGCTGGACAAGATGACCAAACGCAACCTGGTGATCACGTTCGGCGGAGGTGTCAACGAGGTGATGCGCGAGATGATCGCCGCCGCCGGGCTGAAAGTGCCGAGGGTTCCGAGGTGAATGGCGGTCAGGATATGCGCGTAAAGCAGAAAGATGTCGAAGACATCAAGGCCGCTGTGGAGCGAGTCAAGGCTGAGGGGAAGAGCACGCCACGATCCGCTCGGCACCCGGTCAATCAGCCCATGGTCGACCACTGGCTAGACGCTATGGGCGACAAGAATCCGATCTACTTCGACGACGCTGCCGCTAAGGCGGCTGGACATCCCGGAGTCGTCGCCCCGCCGGCGATGATCCAGGTGTGGACGATGATGGGTTTGGGCGGTGTGCGTCCTGATGACGATCCGCTTGGCAAGACCCTCCAATTATTCGATGAAGCAGGCTATATCGGCGTGGTAGCGACCAACTGCGAGCAGACTTATCACCGTTATCTGCGCCCCGGTGAAGAAGTGAGTGTTGCAGCGGAGCTGACCGACGTTGTGGGCCCCAAGCAGACTGCGCTGGGCGAGGGATTCTTCATCACCCAACGGATCACCTGGCATTGCGGCGACGACGAGGAAAACCCTGTCGCTGAAATGATGTGGCGCATGATGAAGTTCCGACCTTCAGATGAGAACGAATCGGAGTCAGCTCAAGGTTCTGCATCATCGCCG
>JBMYXJ010000647.1:0-2145 GCA_049608285.1 Mycobacterium sp.
TCAACGATCTCAAGGCTGCCGGCGTGGACACCATCGTCGATCTCACGGTGATTGGGCTGGGCCGCTACATACCGCGGATCGCCCGTGTTGCCGCTCAGACCGATCTGCAGATCGTGGTGGCCACCGGTGTGTACACCTACAACGATGTTCCGTTGTACTTCTACTTCACCGGCCCAGGTACCGAGATTGGCGGGCCTGAGACGATGACGGACCTGTTTGTGCGAGACATCGAGGAAGGCATCGCCGATACCGGCGTGCGGGCCTCGATCCTCAAATGCGCCACCGACGAACCCGGTGTGACTGCCGGTGTCGAGCGGGTGCTTCGGGCCGTCGCGCAGGCCCATCGGCACACCGGGGTGCCGATCTCGACACACACCCACGCCGCGACCCGCCGTGGCCTGGACCAGCAGCGCATTTTCTCTCATGAGGGCGTCGACTTGTCGCGGGTGGTCATCGGCCACAGCGGCGACACCACTGACCTCGGCTACCTCGAAGAACTTATTGCCAACGGCTCCTACATCGGGATGGACCGCTTCGGCTATGACGGGATCCTGCCGTTCGAGGACCGCGTGGACACGGTGGCCAAGATGTGCGAGCGCGGCCATGCCGACAGGATGGTGCTCTCCCACGACGCGGCCTGCTTCATCGGCCTCTGCGGCTGGCTGCCCGGTGATGCTCTCCCCGCCTCCATGCCGGAGTCGCACTACCTGCACATCCACCGCGACGTGCTGCCGGCCCTAAAACAGCGTGGGGTGACCGCCGAGCAGATCCACACCATGCTCGTTGAGAATCCCCGCCGGATCCTCGCGCACGCAGGGTCGTATTGAGCAACTGCACTCAAAACCACTGGACACCAACGTAACTTCGACGTCCAGACACTTGAGATTCAGACGGCATTGCACACCGAGCAGCGCACCGAGGAACCTCGGTAGGTCCAGAGCGCTTAGCCGACAACGTCAGAAACGTCGAAGTCCGGCTCCCACCAACCTAGGGATGTCTCCCACACGTTCGGGGCGTCACTGTTGCTGAAGGCGTGTACTGCCATTCCCAGATATGCACCCTCGAAACGAGGATCTGCATCGAGAGCGGCGTGGATACCGCGCGCCTTCGCGGCATCGGCATTCGTGAATCCTATGGCCTCATTCGAGGATGGGCCGATCTCGCCGATGTAGAACGGGACGGCAAATCCTTTTTGCTCTTTCCAGATTGACCAGTCGTCGTAGATCCGATCAACGTATTCATCCACGGTTGTGTTCGCGAGTCCGTACCTGTGGAACGACGCGTAGTCAACCAGTGGGGCTGTCGCCTCGATCCATGTCGTTGACGTGACGGTCCTCGGGTAATTGCCGGAAAGGCGCTGGGCCAAGGTGATCTCAGCGGTGTAGCGAGAGATTATCCCGCCCGAAGCGAACGGCGACTCGACAACTTGGTGCATCTGTTCCCACAGGAGGCCCGTACCACCCCTGTATTGGGCATTGCCTTGTGGCCATCCGAGGTACCACTGGGTGGTGAAGTTTTCGGTCGCTCCCGGGTGTGCGGCATTCAGCGACCCCCAGCGTAGGTCGGGCTCGTTTTGCGCTTCGAAGATCACATTCACGCCGAATCTCTCGACTTCGGCTTCGAGGTCCTGAACGAAGGCTGCGAACGCATCGATCTTCGGCCAAGCGCATGTAGGGCATGCGCTCATCGACTTAGCCCAGACGTCTTTGTTCCACAGCGAGACCACGAGCGTCGCGTCGATGTCGGCGAGGGCTTGAAAGAACCCGTCGAAAACTGTATCGGCTTCCCAAGACCAGGATCTCGGTGGCCTCAACAATTGCGTTTCGTGCTCGAGAAAACGGTCCATCTCGACGAACCAGCGCACCAACCCGGGCTCTTGGCGTTCGATCGCGTCCACCACGGGGGCGTTCCCTGCTTGCCAGCTGTACAGGTTCCAGCCGGCGGCGGATTCGGCCGGAAGCGGTGCAGGGGTAGGCGGAGGCGGCACAGGGTCAGGCGTCGGGAAGGCAGCGCCGTCATTGCCTGACTGACCGTTGGTTCCGAACAGCCCTCCCCTACCGCCGTTGCCGCCCATACCGCCAGTGCTGCCGGCGACCAGCGCCGCCACACCGGCGCCACCATTGCCGCCATTGCCGAAGATCTGCC
>JBMYXJ010000648.1:0-2144 GCA_049608285.1 Mycobacterium sp.
TTTTGCGGTTCTGCAGCGAATTCGTCGGCGGTGATGCCCGCGCCGACCAGCGACAGTGCAAGGTCGCCGACGACCTTCGACGACGGCGTCACCTTGACCAGCCGGCCCAAGATCCGGTCGGACGCGGCGTAGCTGGCCTCGATCTCCTCGAAGCGGTCACCCAGCCCCAGCGCGATCGCCTGCTGGCGCAGGTTCGACAGCTGGCCGCCGGGAATCTCGTGATGATAAACCCTGCCCGAGGGGGCGGGAAGGCCGGATTCGAAGGGGGCGTATACCTTTCGTAGCGCTTCCCAGTAGGGCTCGAGCTCACACACCGCCGACAGGGACAACCCGGTGTCGTACTGAGTGTGCGTTGTCGCTGCGACGATCGAACTCAGAGCTGGCTGGCTGGTCGTACCGGCAAGCGGCGACGAAGCCCCGTCGACCGCGTTCGCGCCGGCCTGCCAGGCCGCCTGATACGTCGCCAGCTGGCCTCCTGGCGTGTCGTGGGTGTGCACGTGCACCGGCAAGTCGAATCTGCGGCGCAGTGCGCCGACCAGCATGGTGGCGGCTTGGGGACGCAACAGACCAGCCATGTCCTTGATCGCCAGCACGTGCGCCCCGGCTTCGACGATCTGTTCGGCGAGCTTGAGGTAGTAGTCCAGCGTGTAGAGATTCTCGGCGGGGTCGGACAGGTCACCGGTGTAGGACATCGCGACTTCGGCGACAGCCGTATCGGTTTCGCGCACAGCATCGATCGCGGGTCGCATCGAATCCACGTTGTTCAGCGCATCGAAGATCCGATAAATGTCGATGCCAGTGGCGGTCGCCTCTTGCACGAACGCCTGGGTGACCGACTCCGGGTAGGGCGTGTAGCCCACGGTGTTGCGCCCGCGCAACAGCATCTGCAGGCAGATGTTGGGAACCGCTTCGCGCAGGGCGGCAAGCCTCTCCCAGGGATCCTCCTTCAAGAACCGCAGCGCGACGTCATAGGTTGCACCGCCCCAGCACTCGATGGAGAGCAGTTGCGGTGTCATCCGCGCGATGTAGGGCGCCACCATCAACAGGCCCGACGTGCGGACCCGCGTCGCCAGCAGAGACTGGTGCGCATCGCGGAACGTGGTGTCGGTGACACCGACGGACTTCGATTCGCGCATCCATCGGGCGAACCCAACGGGTCCCACTTCGGAGAGTAGATGCTTGCTGCCGCGTGGCGGCATGGCGCTCAGGTCAATGTGCGGCAGCTTGTCGTGCGGGTAGACCCTGGCCTGGCGCGGGCCGTGCGGCTGGTTGACGGTGACCTCGGCCAGGTAGTTGAGGATTTTGGTACCGCGGTCGGCAGGCGAACGTGCAGTAAGCAGGTACGGTCGCTCGTCGATGAACGACGTGGTAATCCGGCCCGCCCGGAAATCGGGATCGTCGACGACCGCCTGCAAAAACGGGATGTTCGTCGACACTCCGCGGACTCGGAACTCGGCCAGAGCGCGATGCGCGCGCGAGACCGCAGCACCGAAATCCCTTCCCCGGCAGGTGAGTTTGACCAGCATCGAGTCGAAGTGCGCACTGATCTCGGCACCAAGCACCGCACCGCCGTCGAGTCGGATGCCCGCCCCGCCAGGCGACCGGTAGGCGGTGATACGGCCGGTGTCGGGGCGGAAGCCATTGGCGGGGTCCTCGGTGGTGATCCGGCACTGCAGGGCGAAACCCCGTGGCGTCACCAGCATGTCCTGGCTCAGGCCGAGGTCGTCCAGCGTCTCCCCGGCCGCAATGCGCAGCTGGCTGGCGACCAGATCGATATCGGTGATCTCCTCGGTGACGGTGTGCTCCACCTGGATCCGCGGGTTGCATTCGATAAAGACATGGTGCCCGCGCTCGTCGAGCAGGAACTCCACCGTGCCCGCGCACGTGTAGTCGATGCGGCGGGCGAACGCGACGGCATCGCCGCAGATCTTCTGCCGCAACTCTTCTGACAAATTCGGGGCGGGGGCGAGCTCGATGACCTTCTGGTGCCGACGCTGCACGCTGCAGTCGCGCTCGAACAGGTGCATCACATTGCCCGCGGTGTCGGCCAGGATCTGCACCTCGATGTGGCGCGGATTGAGGACCGCCTGCTCGAGATAAACGGTCGCATCCCCGAATGCCGACTCCGCCTCGCGACTGGCGGC
>JBMYXJ010000649.1:0-2144 GCA_049608285.1 Mycobacterium sp.
CTGGCTTGCCGGCAGCGGAATGGTCCTCACGTGGCGGGAAGCCTAGAATCGTGACCTATGAGGGCGAGCAGACGAACGCGGACGGCCTTCGTGGCTATCGGGGCCGCGATTGCGGCGCCCATAGTGTGGCAATTGTCCCCCGCAACCGCGCTGGCTGATCCCGAACCACAGCCATCTGCGGATACGCCCGCATCCAATCAGGACCTACTGCACAACATCGTCTACCGGGCACGCGTGGATGGTGTGTCGCGCGGCACAGCGATCACCTATCGGGCCGACGGCAACAGGCTGCAGACGGCCAACCCGACAATGCTCCCCGGACGCGTGTTCGAGATAAATACCGTCTTGCCAGCGTCCCAGACCGCCAACCTGCGGGTATCGATCGAGTGGCCGTACTCGGCGAACCTGCACTGCCAGATACTCGTCGACAACGCCGTGGTCGCACAAGCCGACGACTTCATCGCACCGCGGGTGCGCCCCCAGCGCGATGATCCTGATTTCGGAGCTCTGACCTGCGAGGCACCTGTGGGTGGCCTCGCCAACACTATCCCCGTGGACCCGACCGCGATTCCCGTGGACCCGGCAGCGATTCCCGTGGACCCGGCAGCGCCGCCAGCTGAGGGGCAGGCGCCGGTAGAACCCGCGCTGCCCGTCGAGCCCCCACTCCCGCCTGTCTAAGCCTGGGGGCGCCAGTCCGTTGCGTCCGCCCATTCCCAAGCCCTTCGGTAGGCATCGAGGAACCACGGCTCCTTTCCGTCAGCGTAGGCGCCTACACTCACCGGCCCCTGCGTGGCCACCCTGCGCTTGAGCACCGCATAGTCCGCGCGGGCCTGCGGATTCGCAGTCAGCCAATCGACGAACAACAACGCGAACTGCTGACCCGGCCAGCCGTCCACCCGGACATGTACATTGGTCGGCCGCCCCGGATCGGCAGAGCAATAAAGCCTTTTGCGCCACAAAGATTCGTCGTCCACATGGTTGAACGCAGCCACGGTACTGCGTCCGTCCGGCTTGCCGACATCCCGAACGATCGACGTGCGCGGATATCCGGCGTCAAGGAGCACGGCGGCGAGCTCGTCAGCGACTTCCAGCGAGGAGACGGTGACCTGGGTGTCGATCACGTCCTTGGCGTCCATCCCCGTAATCGCGGTAGAGCCGATGTGGTCGATGCGCAACGCTCGGTGTCCGCACGCGGTCCGCAGCCGCGCCAGAATCCGCTCAGCCGCAGCGGGCCACTGCGGGTCCGGGGGCACCAGACGCGGCCGTGCACGCGCCGGCCGGCCGGCGTAAAGGTTGTCGGAGAACGGCTGGATACGCTCATGCCACAACGCACGGGCCTGCTCGACAAGTTCTCCGGCGGCGCCGGAATTGTCCAGCCAGACATCGGCGACCGCGCGCCGCTGCTCCTCGCTGGCTTGCGCGGCGATGCGTGCCCTCGCATCTTGCTCGCTGAAGCCCCGGTGCCGGACGAGTCGTGCCACCCTCGTTTCCGCGTCGGCGTGCACAATCACGACCAAAGGGAACATCGCCGCCATCTGCGATTCGACGAGAAGCGGAATGTCCTCAATGATCACCGGGTTGGCCTCGGCCGCTTTCGCACTCGCAATCAGTTCCGAACGACGTTGCGCCACAAGGGGATGCACGATGCCATTCAGTGTCGTGCGCTTCTGCTCATCACTGAATGCGATCGCGGCCAGTTGGGGCCGGTTCAGCGCCCCATCGGGAAGCAGAATCGCTTCACCGAAGGCCTCAACGAGGCTGGCCAGACCGTCGGTTCCCGGTTCAACGACCTCCCGAGCAATCACATCGCCGTCGACCACGATGCCCCCGAGCGCACTGAATGTGGCAGAAACCGTGGACTTGCCGGCGCCGATTCCTCCGGTCAATCCGATACGCAACACCGGACCAGTCTGTCAGGTTGCGAGCACGCCCCGGCGGCCGCCCGATCCCACGCCCGAGCCCACATGCGCGAGCGTGAAGGTGCCATCACATTCGCGCCCGAGCGTGAAGGTGGCTTCACACTCGCGCTGTAGGGGCGCCGCAGAGCATCACACTCGCGATGTACGGCCGCCGCAGAGCATCACACTCGCGATGTACGGCCGCCGCAGAGCTTCACACTCGCGATGTAGGGCCGCGCCAGATAC
>JBMYXJ010000650.1:0-2139 GCA_049608285.1 Mycobacterium sp.
CCGTTGACCTTTCTCCCCACGTCGAACGCGAGTTGCCGGCGCAGGCCCGCACGGCGTGGAACAAGCACTATCGCGACCGCTATGAGCACGACTTCAAGCGGCGCCTCAACCGACGGAGACGTTGACCATGGCAACACCACTGATCGGAACCGGGACGGTCATCACCTGGTCCGGCGCCACGGGCTTCTTTGCGGAAGTCCTTGACGCCAACTGGACCGGCCGCGCCCCGACCATCCTGGAGACGACCCACATGGGCACGACGGGCGCGCGCACGCACGACTACGGCAGCCTGGTCGAGCAGGGCCAGATCGCGGTCCGGATGCGCCACGACGCCGCTATCCCTCCGGACTTTTCTGCGACCGGCACGTGTCTGGTGACCTGGTCGGACGGCGAGAAGGTGCAGGCAGCCAACGCGCTGCTGGCGGGCTATGACATCACCGTCGCGATCGAGGAGTACGTGGAAGCGACCGCGACCCTGAAGCTGTCCGGCGCCGTGAGCTACCCGACCTGATGGCCGAACTCACCCGCGAGCTGGCCGCGTCCAAGCCAGCCGTGCTGCCGGTTCGCCTGAATGACAGCATCACAGGGCACGTGCGGCGACTGCCTGGCTCGTCGCTGCCGGCGTTCGTGCGAGCCATTCGGATGCCACTCGACAGACGCGCGGCGTGCATGGTGGCCCTGTGTGCCTGCACGAGTGATGGCGTGCCGATGTTCGATGAGGTGGGCCAGCAGATTGAGGACGAGGTGGCGACATGGCCGCCGGTGTGGCTGCTCAAGCTCTCCGATGCCGCAGGGGAGGTCAACGGACTGGACCTGGAGCCAGACGACCCCCCGGCCGAACCCGGCGCGTAGTCGCAAAGCTCGCGCTGCGCGTCGGGACCAGTGATGTGGATGGGCTCATGGAGCGGCACACCTTGCCCGACCTGTTGAACCTTATCTTCGCGGCCGACCTCGCTCACGAGCTGCTGTCACCACCTCGCGGCGCCCCGAAGTCGCCCGAACAAATCGCGTCCATCTTCACCCAGGCTGCCCGTCATGGCCGAAAGTAGTCAGAACTTCGTCACCCGATTCCTGGGTAACGATCGGAGCTTGCAGTCCGCGTTCGCGCGCTCGCGCCGGGGCTTCCGCGACTTCGGCCGTTTTGCGGCCTCTGCGGGCCGGGGCGTGGCGATTGTGGGCGCCGCGGGTCTAGCCGCCGGCGCCGGCATTCTGTACCTGGGGAACAAGGCGCAGGAGTCCATCGACAAACTCAACAAGATGAGCGAGCGCCTGGATACCAGCGTGGGGAACATGCAGGCGCTGCGCGAGGCGTCGGAACTCGCCGGCTCCGACTTCGACACGGTCACGAAGTCCATGGAGAAGTTCGAGCGCGTACTGGGCGATGCGCTTCGGGGCAAGTCTGGGGCTCTGGCGGCATTCGAGGATCTGGGATTCGACGTCGAGAAGGTGGCGGCTCTCGCAAGCGAGGACCTGCCTTCGGCGTTCGAAAAGGTTGGCCAGGCATTGGTCCGCATGGACAAGGACCAGAAGGCCGCCAGCGCGGGGGCGGAGCTCTTCGGACGTAGCTACAAGGTTCTGACCAACCTGTTCAGCACCGGCGGGATCAGCAGGGCCATCCAGGAGTACAAAGACCTCGGGCTGACGCTGCGGGACGAAGCGGCAGACGGCGTGTCGGATACCGAAGATGCCTGGACCAAGCTCGAAAACCGGCTTCAGAACTTTAGCGAGCTGCTGACCGCGAATCTGTCTCCCGCGTTCGGTGCGATGACCACAGGCCTTCGTGAGCAACTCGATGCGCTTGCCAAGTCCTACGGCGGCTACGACAAATTGGCTGAGTTGCTGTCTGGCAAGGTGCTGGATGCGCTCGACAGCTTTGGCAAAAGCCTGGACGGCACCTGGGCGACGATTGACCGCGGCATAGAGCAAGCTGATTGACGGCGACATCCGGGGCGCCGCGGGAGCAGCCCAGCCGCAGGCCCTGAAAGACCTGACCAAGGCAACGGCCGACCTCTTTGGCACTGGCGGACCACAGACCGAGCTGATGCGGCAGACGGATCTGCTCCAGGACATGCGGGACAAGATCATTCGCAGCCGCAACGGCCTGGTGCTCGACTAATGCCCACTGTAATTACTGACTGG
>JBMYXJ010000651.1:0-2138 GCA_049608285.1 Mycobacterium sp.
GATGACGATCAAGCGGTGAGGAACGAGCCGCGTTGAGGAATCCGGCCATCAACGCCGCCGGATGACGATCAAGCGGTGAGGAACGAGCCCATGCGGAGTCTGGCAATCAGCACTAACGCTGCTGCCGCGGCTGCCACACCACCAGCGCGGTGCTCTTCGCCCGCGGCTGAGACCGCAGGTACTCGACTTCCCCGCTCAGTTCACGAACCCGCGCCTGCAACGCCTCGACCTGATTGGTCAGCTCGATGATCCGCTTGATACCCGCAAGATTCACGCCCTCGTCCTGCGACAGTCGCTGAACCTCGCGCAACAGATCGACGTCATGTTCGGAATACCGCCGACCCCCGCCGGTAGTGCGCTGCGGACTGACCAGGCCCAACCGGTCGTAGGTGCGCAGCGTCTGGGCGTGCATTCCAGCCAGCTCAGCAGCCACCGAGATAAGAAAAGTCCTGGCGTCTTCCCTGCGCTTGGCACTCACAATGCGCCCGCCCAACCTGCACGCGGGTCGAATCCGCTGGCCCGCTCGGCCTTGGCGTACGCTTCCAGCGCCTCCGCCGCTGGGCCCTCCAGGTTCGGTGGCACCGCCACCTTGACGGTGACCAACAGGTCACCGTGACCTCCAGAACGCTTGGGCACGCCGCGACCGCGCACCCGAAGGATGCGGCCGTCCGCGGTGCCCTTAGGCACCCTCACCCCGACCTTGCCTTCCAACGTCGGAACTGAAAGCGTTGTACCCAAAGCTAATTCGTGGAAACTCACCGGAACCGCCACAGTGAGGTCGTCGCCACTGCGTCCGAACACCTTGTCCGGCTTGACATGGACGGTGACATACAGGTCACCCGAGGGTGCCCCACGCAGCCCGGCTTCACCCTGCCCGGCCAACCGGATACGTTGACCGTCTTCCACACCTGGAGGTATCCGCACGTTGATGGTGCGGGTGCGGGTGGCCACCCCGGTCCCTTTGCATTCATCGCATGGGTTCTCGATGATCGAGCCGGAGCCGCGGCATTCCGTGCACGGCTCGGAGAAACCGAACGCGCCCTGGTTACGGTTGACTACGCCGGCACCGTTGCAGCTCGAACAAACTTTGGGGCTGGTGCCCGGACGTGCGCCGCTGCCGTGGCAGTTCGTGCATGGGGCTGGGCTTGTCAGCCGCAGCGGCATCGCCACACCCTTGGTGGCCTCCAGGAAGTTGAGTTGGGTCTCGGTCTCGAGGTCATTGCCTCGGCGCGGCCGGGACGGTCGGGGTTGTTGAGCTCCCCGACCGAACAGTCCACCGAAGAGGTCACCGATGTTCGCGCCGCCCTCCTGACCAGCGGCATCGAAGAGGTCGTTCAGGTTGAACTCCTGGCCGTCCCCGCCAGCGTTGTAACCACCAAACCCGCCGCCGCCACCGCCGCGGCCTCTACCGAACCCGCCGCCGGCGAACAGGCGGCGGGTTTCGTCATACTCCTTACGCTTCGTCGGATCCGTGAGAACTTCCTTGGCTTCCGATGCAGCCTTGTATCGCTCTTCAGCCGCGGAGTTGCCGGGATTCCGGTCTGGGTGGTTCTCGGAGAGAATCTTGCGGGCTGCCCGCTTGATCTGTTTCTCATCGGCGTCAGAGGTGACGCCGAGCTCCTTGTAGAAGTCCTTCTCAACCCATTCTCGCTGGGCCATACAGCGTCACCTCCTCACCTGCTCGTCGATTGAGTCTTATCAATTCTCTGATTCTGCGGGCTGTTGGCCCGCGGCGTCGGCATTATCGGGCCCGGACACGTCGGGCACGGCGTCGACCACCCCCACCATGGCGTGGCGGACCACGTGATCACCGACCTTGTAGCCGCGCCGCATCACGGTGCCGATCACCGAGTGCGACCCGTCGCCCTCATGCTGAACGGCCTCGTGCAGGGCGGGATCGAACTCCTCTCCTTCACTGCCGAAGGCCACCAGTCCCACACCTTCCAGGACATCAATCAGCTTGTCGGCGACCGACTTCAGCGGACCCGAATCGAGGTCGCCGTGTGCGCGAGCGCGGTCGAGATCGTCGAGCACCGGCAACAGCTGGGTCACCACGTGGGCCTTGGCCCGTTGGGTCGCCACCTGCTGATCGCGCAGGGCACGCTTGCGATAGTTGGTGAAGTCGGCCTGCACGCGCT
>JBMYXJ010000652.1:0-2133 GCA_049608285.1 Mycobacterium sp.
GTCTGCGAGGAGCTGAAGGTCACCCCTGCGGTCATCGATGTGAGTTTCGAGGTCAATGCCGGCGAAATCTTCGTGGTGATGGGGCTGTCGGGTTCGGGCAAGTCGACACTTATCAGGATGCTCAATGGGCTCCTGCAGCCGACCTCTGGAAAGGTCTTCCTGGAGGACCGGGAACTAACCGCCCTAGGCGATAAGCAGCTGCGAGGGCTCCGGCAACAACGGGTGAGCATGGTATTCCAGCAATTTGCGCTATTCCCGCACCGCAGCGTCCTGGATAACGCCGCCTACGCGCTCGAGGTCAGAAAGATCGCCAAGGAGGAAAGATTCGAAAAGGCGAGGCGGGCACTGGAGATGGTCGGTCTCTCCGGCTGGGAGAAGAGTTTGCCGGTTCAGCTTTCCGGGGGCATGCGTCAGCGTGTCGGCCTGGCTCGCGCTCTCGCTGCCGAGACTGACATCCTGCTGATGGACGAGGCCTTCTCCGCGCTTGATCCCCTTATCCGCCGAGAAATGCAGGACCAGCTGATCGACTTGCAGCGCTCTCTCAAAAAGACGATCGTGTTCATCACCCACGACCTGAACGAGGCGATGAAGCTTGGCGACCGGATCGCCATCCTGCAGGCCGGTAAGACTGTGCAGATCGGTACCGCCGAAGAGATCCTCAACGCTCCGGCCGACGACTACGTTGCGCAGTTCATGGCCGACGTGGATCGCAGCCGAGTGCTGACGGCAGACGTGATCAAGGAGAAGCCGCTGGTCACGGTCGACGCGCGATCCGACCCCGGCAAGACCCTGCAAACCATGCGCGATCACCAACTCACCGTCGCGTTCGTGACCGGCGCTGAGCAGCGTCTGGCCGGCGCCGTTTTCGACGAGGAAGTCGCGGCGGCCGTAGCGGGCGGGGACGCGACCATCGAAGGTCTGGTACGGGGCGACATCCGCAAGACGAGAGCCGACGCATCCATCGCCGAACTGCTTGTACCCGCTGCAGAGAGCCTGCTTCCCATTGCGGTCGTGGACGACGATGAGCGACTGGTCGGCATTGTTCGGCGCACGAGGTTGTTGGCTGCGCTCGGCGGGTGCAATTCCGATTCTCAATGCGACGCCGAGGAGGCAGACCGTGTCTGAACTGGTGAGCGCACAAGGCGACGCCCTTCCCAAGGTTCCTGTGGGTGAGGCCGTCCAATGGTTCGTCGACTGGCTTTACGACAACTTTCTGCCCTTCTTCGAGTCGTTGAGCTCACTGGGCACGTCGATGTATGACGGGCTCTCCGCTGCACTGCTCTACCTCCCGGCCCTGGCCATGGTCGGGTTGTTGACGCTGCTCGGTTTGTGGCTGCGGGGTTGGAAGTTCGCGACTTACGCGCTGTTGAGCACCGCGCTCATTGTGTCCATGGGCTTCTGGGAACATGCCATGCAGACGTTGGCGCTGGTCATCATCACCACCGTGACCGCCACAGTGGCGAGTGTCCCGCTGGGGATTCTGGCTGCCTACAACGAAAGCTTCAGTCGACTAGTCCGTCCCGTGCTGGACTTCATGCAGACAACGCCGCCCTTCGTCTATCTAATTCCGGCCTTGGCGCTTTTCGGCATCGGTGTCTTCCCGGGAATGGTCGCGACGGTGATATTCGCGATGCCGCCGGGTGTGCGTCTGACCGAACTCGGCATTCGCCAGGTCGACCCGGAGATGGTCGAGGCCGGAGAGGCATTTGGTGCGCCGCCATGGCAAATCCTGACGAAGATCCAGATCCCGCTTGCCCTGCCGACGATTCTGGCCGGAATCAACCAGGTCATCATGCTCGCGCTGTCCATGGTCGTCATCGCCGCCCTGGTAGGCGCGGGAGGGCTCGGGGAGGACGTCTATTCGGCGATCACCCAGACGAATATCGGTCGCGGCGCAGCCAGCGGGCTCGCGGTTGTCCTCCTCGCCATCTATTTGGATCGACTGACCCAGGCCCTGGGAAACCGTTCGGCGGTCAAGAAGGCAGAGCGGGTAGCCGAGGCCGCGTGACGCGCCGTGCTGGACAGTGAACCTCCGGATTAGAGCGACCGCAAGATTCCCCTCTGTCGAGCTTCTGGCAGAGTCGAAGCCCTGCCCTCGGGCGGGGCAACTAATCCACGGCAAATGAAGGGACT
>JBMYXJ010000653.1:0-2131 GCA_049608285.1 Mycobacterium sp.
GCGGCCAAGAGCCCGAACAGCTCACCGACATGCTCTGGGGCTATAACCTGCTCGAATCAATGGGGCTTGACCGGGTGCTAGAGCACGACAACCCGACGAGCACCTACCGGAACATCGGCCCCTATGCCCAGAACTCGAAGGGCGCTCCCTGGGCGTGGTCACGGCTAAACCACATGGTCACGTCGATTGCCTACAACAGAGAGATCGAACTTGACCCCGACTTCGCGCCCAGTTGGTGGTGCCGAGAAGCCGTTCCGTTTCCCCGCGTGCCCGTTACCAGCGACGACAGGCGCGGCATCGCGAACCTATGGCGCAGAGACAAGTTGCCCGCGCAGATTCGTTTCGAGGGTGGAGACTGCACCCCGCTCTAGTCGCCGAGCTGTTTCACGATATCCGACAGCGTGGCACTGAAGCCCTCGCGCTGCTGTTGCAGGAGAACGCCGCAGGCCTCCACCTCCGACGCGTTCGACGAGTGGCCGAACCATCCGCCACCCCCGGCAGCAACGACCGCAGAGCCGATTACAGCGCCCACCGTCTTGGCGTCAAGCTCCATCAGTCGGCGACCGTGCTCACTCGATATTCCATCTCGTACGGCACCGTCTTTGATTCTGACGAGGCAGCACCCACGGGCGCAATGACCTTCTCGTCCAGTACGTTCAGCATCGGTTGAGCCGCACCATTGGCCGCACCCTGGAGCACCGCGAAGGGCATGCGCAAGGCAGCCTCAGCGAGCCGGCCGACCAGTGCGAAGCCCTGGCCGATCACTTGGACGCCGCCCTCTGAGAAGCCTTCCGATTCGACTTCCCCCGTGGCGTCTGCCGTGGCAATCCCAAGAGAGCCTTGCATGCCTTTCTTGCCGAGTGACCCGGCGCACCCCACTGCAAAGAGCAGCACGAGTGCCGCGATAACGAGAAGCATTGCTGCGTCATAGATTCGGTTTCGCATGTTAGTTTCCTTTGCCTTAGTCAATATTGAGCTTGCCTTCGATGCGGGCCACCGCGACGGCTACCTTTGCAACGTCCGTCCTGATCGCATTCAGCGCTTCCGACGTTGCCTTGTGCAGATCGTCTTGGCCGTCGATCCGGTGCCCTTGGCTCTTCACCTTGCTACGAAGACCACCCCACATTGAGCCGACCCCGATAAGGGAGCCGACGCCCGTGGCTGTGAGTAACTGACCGATCAATCCTGGGCTTTCTGCGTCTGCCATCTATCGGCTACGTCAGCGCGGCCGATGTCTTGAGCCGCAACGCCACGTTGGCGAGTACCATGATTCCACCTACCAGCGCCTCTTGCTGACCCGCATCGAGGATGCTGTACCCCGCAGCCGTCGCCGCCATGGCGATAGCCCCGACTGCATTGGCCCACAGCGTCTTGCTCGCCCACTTCGGCTTATGTTCCTGCATGTTGAATCCCCTAGTAATTGATCTCGCCATTGTTGAAGTTCATCCAGCTTGTGCTCGAATAGGCACCGTCCTCGAACAACATCCGATCGAGGTTCCATTGCAAACGCGGCAGTGCGGCAGCCTCGGTTGCCGTAATCGTCGAGAAGTCTCCGGGGACGAGCGAGCCTCCGTTCGCGACGCCCGAGCTGTGGCAACGGCTGCTGCCTCCACCCGTAAATGCCCGTGGCGCATCGGCAGCGGGTAACATGTCACCGGTCCCGTGCATCACGTAGAACTCCTCGCAATACTCCGTGATCACCAAGGCGCCAGCACCATCGAGCCCAACGTCCATCACCCTGCGGATCATGTACGTCTCTGTGGCGTGGTAGCTGGCTGTCTTGCACTCCCGTTCCCAGCGCGTCCATACGTCGGCAGCATCGGAAGCGTTTGGCGGGCGTTGCAGGTCGCCATTGCTTCCACCCTGCGCCGTGAAGATGTCCGTGCAACTCACCTCGCGCTCGATATTGCAGTTTGCAGGCGTCATCGTGCCGTCAACGCAATCGGCAAATGAGACGCCGTCCGGCTGCCCCAGGTAGTTACCGCCCGCCAAGTCGATGATCGTCTTAGGCAGATCAATGATGTGCATCAGCTCATCGACAACACCGGCGCTGGCGATTGCATCGCCCTGCATCACGAGACCCGAATCGGTCGCACAAGGGAAAACCGAATTCTTCATGCCTTCCGAGTCT
>JBMYXJ010000654.1:0-2124 GCA_049608285.1 Mycobacterium sp.
AGTCTCGAGCCAGTCGGCCAGCCGACCTGCCAGGGAGGCGATGCGGGGCTCGGTCTTACCGGTGACCACTAGGGTGCATACCGGCGGATCAGGTTGGGCTGCAAGCGGTTCGGTTTCGGGTGCCTGCTCTATCACTATGTGAGCATTGGTTCCGCTGACGCCGAACGACGACACTGCCGCGCGGCGGGGCCGACTCACTGTGGGCCAGTCCAGCGGTTGCGCGGCGATGTGGAACCGGGACGCGGCCTCGCCCGCCTGTGGTGTCAGCTTATTGAAGTGCAGCAGCTTGGGAATGAAGCCGTGCTGAACGCTGAGCACGCTCTTGACGAATCCCGTCACACCGGCCGCCGATTCCAGGTGGCCAAGGTTGGTCTTCACCGATCCCAGCACCAGCGGAGCCGAGTCCTGGCGGTCTCCGTACACCGCGCTGAGCGCGTCCAGTTCTATCGGATCGCCCAGCGATGTACCCGTGCCGTGCGCTTCGATGTAGTCGATATCTGACGGCGCCAGCCGCGACGTCTCCAGTGCTTTGCGCATCAGCTCCTGCTGAGCAGGCCCGTTGGGGACGGTCTGGCCGCTGCTCGCGCCGTCCTGGTTGACTGCGGAGCCGCGTACTACCGCCAACACGCGGTCGCCGTCACGCAGCGCATCGGTCAGGCGCTTGAGCACCACCACGGCGCATCCCTCGCTGCGGATGTATCCGTCGGCGTCGGCGTCGAAGGTTTTACACAGCCCGTCGGGGGCCAGCATTCCCCAGCGCGAGCAGGCGATGTTGTTATCCGGGCTCAGAATCAGGTTGACGCCTGCAGCTAGCGCGTGGTCGCTCTCCCCGCGGCGAAGGCTCTGGCAGGCCAGGTGGATCGACACCAGCGACGATGAGCACGCCGTGTCGCTGACCACCGCGGGGCCCCGGACGCCGAGGAAGTAGGACAGTCGACCGGCGGCGAAGTTCGGCGCATTGCCGAATGGGATGTACGGGTCGATGTCCTCTGGACGCAGCTTGCCCACCACCGAGTGGTAGTAGTCGTTGGTTGTCATGCCGATGAAGACGCCGGTCGCCGAGCCGCGCAGGCTCCGGGGGTTGATCCCCGCGTGCTCCAGGCCCTCCCAGGCCACCTCGAGTAGCAACCGCTGCTGGGGATCCATCGCAGCAGCTTCGCGCGGGGCGATGGTGAAGAATTCCGCGTCGAATTCGTCAGGCTGCCAGGACGTCAGGAAGCCGCCCTCCCGGTTGCAGATCGTGCCGGGCACGCTGTGGTCGGGCGAATAGAACTCGTCGGCATCCCACCGCGAGGCAGGCACCCTTATTACGCCGCTGCGTCCATCGACCAGCAGCTGCCAGAACCCGTCGGGGTCGTCGATCCCGCCGGGCAGTCGGCAGCCGATACCCACCACGGCGATGGGCTCGGTCTCGACCTTCTCCGCGACCTCTAGTTGTGCGGTGAGATCGTCGATTTTGCGCAGGGCCTCGGTGATAATCGCGCGGCGATCCGGCGATGCTGGCGATGTTTGGGTCATCTCGCTCTAACTCAATCTTTCCGACAGTCGCGCAAGCAGTTCGTCCTCGGCCAGGTCGTCGTAGGCATCTTCAGTATCGCCCGAGCGGCCTACACCATCCGCGCCATCCGGGCTGTCTGGGTCCCCGACCCCGCTCTCGATACCGGCGATGTCGATTATCTCAGGAAGGATCGATGCCAGATAATCGGTGAGGGCTTCCAGGGTCGGGTAATCGAAAACCACCGACGCCGGCAGCACCTCACCGAGGCTCTCGCTCAGTGAACGCTGCAAGGTGACGCTCATCAGTGAATCCATCCCGAACTGGAAGAACCCGACGGTTGGATCCAGGGTGTTTGTCGAGGCCAGGCCCATTGCGGCGGCGATGTGAGCTGCTACGTGATCGGTCAGCAGGTCGACCCGTTCCCCAGGTTCGCATTCCCGCAGTTCTTCCCTGAATTTTGTGTTCGCCGAGAGCGCAATCTGCTCCCCGCCGTATTCGGTGTTCAGCAGGTCATCGAGGATGTGTAATTGCGCGCGGGTGTGGTACGCAGTGGCCAGTCGAGGCCAATCAGCGGCGACCACGGTGGCCTGAGCCGGCGCCTGGGGCCCGACGAACGACCGCAGCGC
>JBMYXJ010000655.1:0-2118 GCA_049608285.1 Mycobacterium sp.
TAGTCCGGGATCGACTCGAATTCGAAGTCGTCCTGGGGTTTGCCATCACGCCAGATCCGGCCGCGGACGTGGGTCACTGGCCCATCATTGCAGCCGTAACTCGTCGAAAACGGCATTCCAGCAGCGAAATTGCGGCCACATCTCTGGGTAGGAGTGGTCTCGGTGGGAGGACCTTGCTAGCTGAGACTGAACTCCGTCGCCAGTCCTTCGATTCCTGCCCGGATCGCATCCAGCCCGGATTGGCGTGCCTTGAGTTTGGTTGCTACGTGCGCGCCGACGTGCAATGTCGTTGCCGCTTCCTGAGCTACCTGCTGTGCCCGGGTGACGACCTGATCGGCCTCGACGACCTCATCGAGCCAGCCGCCGGCGATCGCGTCGTCGCCGACGAACGTCGAGGCCAGCGCTGTCGCGCGCTGGAACGCCGCCGGTGTCAGCCGCATCCGCATGATCTCGATGGCTGAGATCGGGATGGTCATGCCGATGGCCACCTCGATGGCTTGGCAGCGCGACTTCGGCGCACCCACCCGATGGTCGGCCGAGAGCAGCAGGAACGATCCCATCGCTACGGCAGGACCGGTCGCGGCGATGATCACCGGTGCCGGGAATGTCAGCGTCCTAATCGACAACTCGAAGCCGCCCGCGAGCATCGCATGTGCTGCGGCGGGGTCGCCGGATTGGAACACCGCCAAGTCGAAGCCGCCGCTGAACACCCGCGAATTACCTGCCAGTACGACTGCTTTGGCAGCGTCGGCTTCCGCTCGGTCCAACGCCTCGTTGATGGCGCCTTGCATCGCGGGCCCCAGCACGTTCACCTTGCCGTCGTCCAGAGTGATGTTGGCCACGGAGTCTGCGAGTGTGTAGGAAACAGTGCTGGTCATGGTCCTCCTGTCGTGCCGAGTGAGGTGGAATCGAACCTAGCAGCGTGGACCCCTGCGCTATCGAGGCGGGTTTGGCTTCCCGAGAAAAACAGGAGTTACCGGCTCACCGGAACGAATGGTCAGCAACCAGCGCAGCGCCCGTCAGGGCAGCGGCAACTCGACACCGGGACCCAGCGGATCGGCGTGCAGCTCAATAGTTTCGGGATCTGTTCCGGGTGGCACGTCGAACACCAACGCGATGTCGGCACGATCGCCTGGGTCTAGCTCGACCAGCGAGCCGCCTGTGTAAAACGTCGCCACATCATCAATCGAATACACGGTGCTGTCGGCCATCAGCTTCTGGAAGGTGCCCAGGAAGGTCACCGGCTCATCGCTGGTGTTGGTCACCTCCATGTGCACTACCGCAAACTCACCCGCTGCGGTCTTCTCGATGGGAAAATCGGCCGAGGAAACAGTGGGGGTGAACTCGACGGAGTCCACTGAGAAGGCCAGGGCGCCGTCGGTGGCGACTTCGATCTCGGGGGGTGCTGGCATAGCCGTCGGGGTTGCGGTGCCGGTCGGCGACTCGCCCAGGCCACCGCCCAAAGTAGTGGTCGCGGCCGGATCGTCGGACAAGCTGAATTTCTCCGAACCGTCGTCGGCGAAGAATGCCGCGTACACAGCGACGGCGACCAGCACTGCCAATAACGCGCCGCACACCGTCAGGTACCGCACGAGAAGCTGCCGGTCGCCGCTCCCGGTGGCGGGGGGCGGGCTAGGAGGGGGAGGTGTCGCTGCAAATCGGACAGACTCGGTCGGCTGCGCGGGCGGTTGTGGCAGGTCTTCCGGTGCGCCGTGGATTCCGGCGCCCTCGGATGCGCTCGGAGGTTCTGGTGGCGCGGATGTCGGGGAAGGTGCTGGAGGTTCTGGTGGCGCGGATGTCGGGGAAGGTGCTGGAGGGGTTGGAGGCGGAGCCGAGGGTGCAGGAGCCCGATGCTCGGTCCAGGCGTGGCCGTCCCAATATCGCTGGCCGCCCGACCCGTCTGGGTCGGAGTACCAACCGCTGGGTATTTGCGGTGTGGTCATCGCGGTGCTTCCTCCTGTTTCGCCCTGCGGCCGCCGAGCAATCGGGAGACTATCCCACTAACCAACATGGTGGCCGGTCATTCCACAGGTCCGATGGTGTTGTCTGGTGTTAGCCGCCCATCAGCGTGCGCCACTGGTCCAGGTTGCTCGCCCGATAGACGTAGTTAGTGTTCCG
>JBMYXJ010000656.1:0-2116 GCA_049608285.1 Mycobacterium sp.
GGTGCCGGCGAAGACATCGCCGATCCGCTTGCCTTTGGGTGAGATCAGGCTGCAGATCACCGCCGGGCCTCCGGTGAACATCCAAATTTCAATAACTCCAGACAGAGCGCGAAAGAGTGCCTGCCGGAAGCGTTCAGGGCCGCCGTCGTCGGACACCACGCGCAAACCCATCGCCAGCTTGCCCAAGGATCGGCCGCGGGTGGCCATCTCGAAGATGAGTGGATATCCCACCAGGGCAAGGACTGTGAAGATGATCAGCACCGCGGCAGAGAACGCCGAATTGAGCTGCGACAGCGTCGCCGCCCACAGCACGAGGCCGATGACGTAGCAGATGAACACCACGGTGATGTCGATCAGCGCGGCCAGCGCACGCACGGGAACCTGGGCGATCTGGACGTCCAGGATGACCGCATCCCCTGTCACGACGGGCTCGCGCATGCCGACCATGTCCGCAACGCTACTAGGATCGGCCAGGTGGATGTCGATGCCTTCGTCGTGACGAATCGCGCGACGTGGGACCGACTAGAGCAGCTGGTCAAGAAACGGCGACAGCTCACCGGTGCGGAGGTCGACGAACTCGTCGACCTGTACCAGCGGGTTTCCACCCACCTGTCGATAGTGCGTTCGGCGTCCTCGGATGCGGTTCTGATTGGAAAGTTGTCCGGCCTGGTGGCGCGGGCGCGCTCGGTCGTCACTGGTGCCCACGCACCGCTCTGGAGTGAGTTCGTCCGCTTCTGGACAGTGTCCTTTCCCGTCGTTGCGTACCGTTCGTGGCGGTGGTGGTTGGGTTCGGCGATCGGGTTCTTCGTCGTTGCCGCCCTGATCGCCGGCTGGATCGTCGGCAACACCGAAGTGCAGGCTGCCTTCGGTACTCCTGACGAAATCGAGGAACTGGTCCACAATGACTTCGCCTCGTACTACAGCGAACACCCGGGGGAATCCTTCGCTCTGCGGGTGTGGGTGAACAATGCGTGGGTTGCCGCGCAGTGCATCGGTTACGCCGTTCTGCTCGGAATCCCGATCCCCTATGTCCTGTTCCAGAACGCGGCCAATCTCGGGATAACCGCCGGTTTGATGTTCGATGCAGGCAAGGGCGATGTCTTCCTGGGCCTGATCACGCCGCACGGGCTGATCGAGTTGACGGCGATATTCCTAGCTGCGGGTGCAGGGATGCGACTCGGCTGGTCAGTGGTGTCGCCGGGTAACCGGCCGCGGGGGCAGGTACTGGCCGAACAGGGGCGGGCGGTGATCTCGGTCGCGATCGGCCTGGTTGTGGTGCTGCTGATAGCCGGAGTCATCGAGGCATTCGTCACGCCCTCGCCGCTCCCAACGTTTGCGCGCATCGCGATCGGCGTCGCAGCAGAGGTCGCGTTCCTCGGCTACGTTTTTCACTTCGGCCGTAAGGCGAGCAGGGCCGGGGAGACGGGTGACATCGACAACGCCCCCGATGTTGTGCCGACGGGCTGACATGCGCTCGCAGGTGTCGGCGAGCGTGCATTCCCGGTCGCTGATCGCACCTCGTCGCTACCGTAGGAGCACGCTCGCGGGATAGGCACGCTCGCAGTGCGCTCGCGGGAAGCGAACAGGCCTCAGAGGCGGCCAGTGGCTTTCATCGCTAGATAGTGGTCGGCCAGTGCTGGAGCGAGTTCCTCGGGCGGGGTATCGACGACATCGACGCCGCAACGCCGGAGTCGGGAAGCGACGTCGCGCCGCTCATTTCGGGCGCGCTCTGCCGCGGCTGCGTCGTACACCGCCACGGCATCTTCGCGGCCGGCGGCCAGCGTGTCGACCCGCGGATCGGCGGTCGCTGCCAGCAGCACCCGGTGTTTGGCTGTCAACTGGGGCAGCACGGTGAGCAGCCCCTCGTCAATCGCGGACGCGTTCAGGTCGGTCAGCAAGACCACCAGCGCGCGGCGCCGGACACGTCGCTGTACCGCCGCCACCAGCGCACGCGGATCCGACTCGATTAGCGCGGGTTCCAGCGGGGCCATCGCATCGACCAGACGGGCCAACAGCTCGGTACGTGAGGCGTTGAAGACTCCGGCGCGCGTGACGCGGTCATGGGCCAGGAAATCGACGTGATCGCCGGCCCGGGCGGCGAGGGCCGCGAGCAGCA
>JBMYXJ010000657.1:0-2112 GCA_049608285.1 Mycobacterium sp.
GCACGGTCGGGCTCTCCTACCTGGGGTTCACCCAGTGGGCGCTGCTCGCCGATCCGCCGCCGGAGATGACGGCCGCAGTGATCACCGTCGGCCCCCACGACGTCCGCGGACCCCGCTGGGGTACCGGTTCTTTCGGTCTCAACGACTTCCTGGGTTGGAGCGATCTGGTCGCCAACCAGGAAGATCCGCGCAGGTTACGTGTCCTGTTGCGGCAGGCTCGAGCCCAGAAGTTGGTACACCGGGCCTCGCTGGGTCTACCGCTTGGCGAGTCGAGCCGCGCGATGCTCGGGGACGGTGCGCCCTGGTTCGAGTCGTGGCTCGAACACCCATCCGCCGACGATCCGTTCTGGACGAGATTGCATCTGCGTGAGGCGCTGGAGCGCACCGAGGTCCCGATGCTCCTGCTGACCGGCTGGCAGGACCTGTTCCTCGAGCAGACACTCGAGCAGTACGACCGGCTGCGTAGCCGCGGCGTGACCACCGCGCTGACCATCGGACCGTGGACACACGCACAGATGATGACCAAGGCGGGTCCGACCGTGATTCGCGAATCCCTGGATTGGCTCGGCACTCACCTCGCCGGCACCCCCGCCCAGCGGTCGGCACCGGTGCGAATCCATATCGACGGGACACCGAACCGGGACGGGTGGCTGGACTTGACAGACTGGCCGCCGCCTATGCCAGAACGCGTGCTGCATCTGCAACCGGGGGGCCGGCTCGACGAGACTGTGCCGGATGCGGGCGGCTCGGCAACGTTCGTCTACAACCCTGCCGACCCGACGCCCACCGTGGGTGGCCGATTGCTGTCCCCGGCGGGTGGCTACCGCGACGACACCGCTCTGGCGCGGCGCGCTGATGTGTTGACGTTCACCGGCGCCCCGCTGCCGTCTGACCTCTATGTGATCGGAACGCCGATTCTTGAGCTGTCCCACTCCTGCGCGAATCCGAACAACGATCTGTTCGTACGCATCAGCCAGGTCGACGCGCACGGATGTTCCCGCAATGTCAGCGACGGATACCGCGCGTCGGCGCCCGCATCGGGCACCGTCAGAATCGAGCTCGACTCCATTGCACGCACTTTCCCGGCGGGCAGCCGAATCCGGGTCAAGGTCGCCGGCGGGTCCCACCCGCGCTTTGTGCGCAATGTGGGCACCGGTGAACCCGCGATCAGCGCAACCAGCATGGCGACCGCCCGCCACACGGTGCACCTCGGCGAGTCGTCACGGCTGATCCTGCCTGCCAGTGACCGGCCGCCCTCAGCCGACTGAGCCAACCACCATTTCGGCGATGTTGTGCAGCACGTCCTCATCATGCACCGGCGCTGCCCATTCGGCGTGTACTGGCAGCTGCAACCAGCTCGAGCAGCCGCGGTGATAAGGCGTGCGCTCCAGCCATACTGGTTTCCTCAGCGGCACCGCCGAGACGACCAACACCGTCAGGCGGTGCCGAGGCCGATAATCCAGTCGGTCAGACCGCACGGAGTCAGCAGTCCAAATATGGAGCTGCGCAATGTTATCCAGCTTTTCCGGGCGATTAACCTCGACCGCTGCCACTACCCGAGCTCCGGCGCGCAACAACACGGCGTCCTCGGTACTGTCCCTGGCGGCGGGCTCTAGAACGTCTTGGTACTCAGGGCGCACCCGGCGGGCGTGACTGTGGGCCACCGTCGGGAAGAGCAGGAACCGCGACGTGGCTACCTCGGGAGCCACCTCGAACCGCTTCTCGTGAACACCGCCCTTGCGCAGCAGCACAGTCTGCCGTCCGTCGAGCAACGCATGTACAGCCGCGCTCCACTCCTTGAGCGCCGGCTGGGTCGGCACGCCGGTCATCGGCCACCCGATGTCGCCGGCCGGCTAACTCCGGTATTCACCGTGCGTTGATTTCGGGCCGCCGCAGCGGCGGAACGGATTTCGGTGGCAGCCGTCGCGGCCCGAGCCCGGCAAGTAGCCGCTGTGTCGACGCGGCGACTTCGGCCACAGCAGCCTCGAATGCGACGGCGTTGGCGCCCGAGGGCCGGGTCACACCGCTGACCTTGCGCACGTATTGGCGGGCTGCAGCCTCAATCTCATCGTCGGTGGCAGCCGGTTGCAGACCCCGCAGCTCGGTGATGTT
>JBMYXJ010000658.1:0-2106 GCA_049608285.1 Mycobacterium sp.
GACCAAGGTCGTGGCCGCCTCGCGCCATTGGTTGGTGGCGCCACACCCACGAGTTCAGCGACGCCGGCAACGGTGCCACCCGAGTCCGCGACCGGGTCGACACCCCCGTCCCTGCCTCGGCGTTGAAGTCGACCTTTGCCTACCGGCATCGTCAGCTTGCCGACGACCTGGCCGCGCACCGCGAAGCCGCGCCGGCCGGGGCGAAACCACTGGTCATCGCAATCAGCGGAGCATCCGGCACGGTCGGCTCGGCCCTGAGCGCCCTGCTCGCCACGGGCGGACACCAGGTCATCCGGCTGGTCCGTCGACCCGCCGCGACCAAGGGCGAACGCCACTGGGACCCGGCCGCACCGACGCCCGGGATGTTGTCGGGTGTCGACGCCGTTGTCCACCTGGCAGGCGCGTCGATCGCGGGGAGATTCACCGATAGGCACAAAGCAGCGGTTCGTGACACCCGGATCGAGCCGACCCGCAGGCTGGCCGAGGCAGCCGCACGCGCCGAGAACGGGCCGGACACCTTCCTCAGCGCATCGGCAATCGGCTTCTACGGATACGACCGCGGCAACGCGATACTCGACGAGGCCAGCTCGCGCGGTCACGGTTTCCTCGCCGACATCGTCGCGGATTGGGAGGCGGCGACAGCGCCCGCAGCAGACGAGGGACTGCGGGTGATTCACGTTCGCACCGGCATTGTGCAGGCGTCGAATGGCGGGACCCTGAAGTTGCTGCGTCCACTGTTTGCATCGGGGCTGGGGGGTCGACTTGGCAGCGGCCGCCAGTGGCTGTCCTGGATCGGGCTCGACGATCTGCTCGACATCTACTACCGGGCCCTCTATGACACCCGGCTGAGCGGGCCGCTCAACGCCGTGGCGCCCGAACCCGTCCGCAACAGCGACTACACCAAGACGCTCGCCCGGGCACTGCGCCGTCCGGCGGTACTCCCTGTGTCGTCGATTGGACCCCGAATTCTGTTGGGCCACCAAGGTGCTCAGGAACTAGCGCTGGCTGATCAACGAGTCGTGCCCGCCAAGCTACATGCGCTCGGGCATCGTTTCCGCCAGCCGACCCTAGGCCAGGCGCTAGCACACCAACTAGGCCACGAGATCGTCTGAGCCTTACGCCAGGTTCGAAACCAAAGCATCCGAGCGCTTCGTAGTTGATCCCGTCGGCTACGGAATACTGAACACGAAGTGCCGGGCATGATCCACAGTTCGTCAGAGAGGTCGTTGCCGCAGGCCTCGAGTTCGGTCGCCAGGCCGCGGTCACTGATCAGCATGTCGGCGGACGGAACGGCGAAGCCGGAAGCGCTCATCGGCGGCCTGCAAGGGGGCCGGCGGAGAGCGCCCGGCCGTCGGTTAGGTCACACAAGCAATCCGGACGGCGGATCGCGCCGAATTACACACCACAACAGTGATCGAGAGGAGCAACCGGTGGTGTCAACAGGTGCGAAGGATCGAGAGGAGCAACCGGTGGTGTCAACAGGTGCGAACGGCAGCCTGCGGAGGCCGGCCAGCGTCGTCGCCGGAGTGCACGGGGCGTTGCCCCAGAACCGGTACAGCCAGTCCGAGATCACCGAGGCGCTGGTCCAACTGCCCCAGTTTGCCCCGCACTCGGATCTGATTCGGAAATTCCATCAGACCGCGAAGGTCAATCATCGCCATCTCGCGCTGCCGCTGGAGCGTTACACGGAGTTGAACGATTTCGGCGACGCGAACTCGGCTTTCATCGAGAACGCCGTCGACCTCGGATCCACCGCCGTCTCGGCGGCTCTGGACGACGCCGGCTTCGGTCCCGATGACGTCGACATGATCATGTCGACGACGGTCACCGGCATCGCGGTGCCGTCTTTGGAGGCTCGAATCGCCGGGCGTCTCGGCATGCGCTCTGACGTGCGCCGCGTCCCCGTGTTCGGACTTGGATGCGTGGGCGGCGCGGCCGGTATGGCCCGCGTCCACGACTATCTGCGCGGTAACCCTGATGGGGTTGCTGTACTGGTGTCGGCCGAACTGTGCTCGCTGAACTTCGCCGCCCTCGAGGCGGACATCGCGGGTCTGGTGGGAACGGCTCTGTTCGCCGACGGTGCGGCCGCGGTAGTGGCCGTCGGTG
>JBMYXJ010000659.1:0-2104 GCA_049608285.1 Mycobacterium sp.
GCATGCGCCGCTGGGGCCCTTCGTGACATTGCGGCCGGCCCAATAGTCACTGTCGGTGTAAGTCCTCCCCTCGGTGGCGGGGTCGATTCCCCACAGGATGAACTTCTGGAAGCCGGAGTAGAATAAGCCACTGCCGTCGGAGCACGGTATCCAGTCGGGAATCACGTGCTCGACGAACCAGAAGTCGTCGAGCCTGGCGGTACCGGTCCACCCGCGGTCGCTCGTCACCACGCCGGTGCATTCGATCGGGCTCACGCAGCTTGACGTGACCACCCAGGTTTCGACCACCGTCTCCTGTTTGATCTTGACGCCGTTGGTCCTTGCCCATTGGCCGTCTGACTTGACCCTATAAGTCCCATTGAGTGCAGTGCCGAAATCCGTCGCCTGAGCCGCTGGCGCCACGCCAACACTGGCAATTACAGCCAACGCCGTTGCCGCTAGTGGGCCGGTCATGTGGTGAGCGCGCATGGTGTCAGCCTAATCTTGTGCGTAAGCAATGCTCTCTGAACGGAAGAATTTCGTTCCCGCGCGTGTGAAAATAGCGAGGTGCGATCCCTTTTCGCAGCGCTGGCTGCCTTGGCGGCTCCCGCGTTGCTCCTGACCGCGCCGCAGGCGCCTGCCCAGCCGCCACCACCTCCGCCGGCTGGTGTCGAATGCAACTTTCCCAACTGCACACCGGGCATCGCGCCCAACATCGTGCTGGGCTCCTACTGCAACCACAACACGTATTACGTGTTCGGCGTGACGTCGTGGGGACGGCTGGTGTTCTGCGGGTCCGCACGCAGATATGAACCACGCTGGTTCCGCTCACCTGTGATGCATGGGGTCAAGAACATCGGCGACAACTGCGCGGCCTTGGATGGCGACGTCGCTCAAGCACCGGATGGTCTGTTCCTCACATGCATCTCGAAGCACAATCACACCTTCTGGGCGCGCGGCGACACTTCGGTAGGTGGGGTCCTACCAGTTGCGGAGTGAACAGAGCGCCCCTCTGGTGCCCGAGTCGGTCGCGACTACCACGTCATCGACCCGCAGTTCGCAGACGAAGCCTGGGGCCTGCAGGTCTGGGGTCAAAGCGGTGGGAAGGCCGGTGACGACCATGGCCCACTCGTCGGGGTTTTCGAGCACGGTTTCGAACACCCACGGCTTGCCCGGCCCGAGGTCGGTCGTCACGTTGGGGCTGTAGAGGTAGGGATTGTGGCTGTAATCAGCCCAATTGGGAGGCTGGGTGTCGCGGTAGTAGATCTCGGCGCCGAAGATGTCCTGGCTGGCGCCCACGGTGTAGCGGACGTGGTGCAGTGTCGGCTGGGCGCCCGCCGGCGCACCGGTGACGACGGCGCTGGCTGCCAGCGTGCCGATCGCGGCCGCGAGGGTCAAAGGAAACCGCTTGCAGAACAGCATTGTGAGATTCTAGGTCGACGTTTCCCGCAATGTGCGGGGATTCGGCGTGCGCCAGGTCACTTCGGCGCTGGTGTGAACGTGATGTTCAGCTCGGTCAGCCCATGCAGGATGAACGTGGGTTCGCCTAGCATGGCGTCCAATCTCGCGTCTGGTGTGCACTCAGATCGCCGATTCCGGCGATTCGACGATCTGAACGCACACTTGGCAAGCAGGAACCGTTTCCGCAGGCAGTGGGGCTTTGCCGCCGCATGGCGGAGGCAGGTATGGTCGCGTCCGATACGCAACACCAGCTGTGACATTCTTAGCGCAGTGTCGTGTGCGCAGGCGTACTGGCGTGTATTCGGATACAGGAGGTGGGTGTGCGGTCATTCAGGCGCCGTGATTCGGTGACCGGTGCCGACGCCGTCGAACCGCCTTCGGACGCTGCGGCGGGTCTAAATCAAACCCAAGGTCAAACTCAAGCGCTTGCCGAGGTGGCCGAAGCTGAGGCGGCAGAGGCTGAGGCGAGGGCGGTGGCCGCCCGGGCGCGCGCGCGTGCGATCCGGCTTCGGCGAGAGGCCGAACAAAGCACCGACGGTGCGGCGCCGGGTGACGGTGTCGACTCGGAAGGAAATGTCGCCCCGGAGAGTGTGGATGCGGGTTCGAGCATCGACGAGGCCGGCGGCAGCACTGCTGACGAGGCGGGCGGCAGCACTGCTGACGA
>JBMYXJ010000660.1:0-2103 GCA_049608285.1 Mycobacterium sp.
AGGCTTCCACCCCCAGCGCCCATGCCGCCGCAGCTTGCATCGTGGGCTTCCTCGCTTCAACTGTCGGGGCTCAGTGCCCATCAGGCTGAGATCGCGCGTCAGTTCCTTTCCCGTGCAAGTCAATTGAATCCCGAAGTGTGAGCTCAGATGTCGCATCGGATTACCTCGGAGGTGGTCTCCCGCATCTCGCCGCCGCCACCACCGGGCACGCCGGGACTGCTGATACTCGCCGCTGTCCTCGCCGAGCGGCACCGCAGGGAATTGACCCGGCTACAGGTGGCCGCCCCGTCACCCGGCTGGCTCCCTCCCGGACCGGCCGGGCCTCAACTCACCTATCCGTCGCTGCCACAACCGCCGCCGCCAACTCCGCCACGGCCGCATTCACCGCCGCTGACTCTTTCGCAGGATCCGCCGGGCGGGTTCACCCCGCCGTCGTGATCGACGCGGTGGGCGGTGTACTCAGCCGGCGATCCAGTTCCCATGGAATCCGTACGGAACGCGCTGCGGTAGCGCGATTCTGGCGACCGGTGGCCCGGTGAAATCACATGCGTCGATGATCACCAGGTCGCTGCCGTCGCGGGCCGGATCGTAGACGTAGCCCAGGTACCATCCGCTGCTCTCGTCGGCGGGGCCCGACGTGGACGGCACGAACACCGCCTCGCCGGGGCCCCCGGGAGCATCGGACGTACCGAACCGGTGCTCGATGGCCTCCCCGGTGGCGAGGTCGTGTCGGACCAGAGCATGGTCGCCGACGGACACCGCGTAGCGGGCCTGAAGCGATGCGAGCCGATCATCAATCCGGGGGAATTCGACCACACGGTCGTCGAGCTGACGCTCAGTCACGGTGCCGTGCTGCAGGTCCACCGTCCACGTCCACAACATCCCCTCGGCATCGAATCCGGCATTGCCCCGCCACAATTCAGGATATCGGACCGCCTGGATCACAATGGAAGACCCATCCTGCGTCGCGCCCGTATCGTAGGCATTGGCGACATGAAATACGTAACAAGGGTCGATCTCGAACCACCGCACCTCTCCGTTCGGATCGTCGCGGCGCAGCACACCCAACCGAGCACCGTAGGAGTCGTCCCAACGGTAAGGCATATCACCGGAGCCGCTCACCGCGACGTCAAGATTGAACACGATGGGCAGGTCCATGAACACGACGTAATTCGCAGTCAATGCGAAGTCGTGCATCATTGTCAGGGCCTTCACCTCCAGCGGCCTGGTGGCTACCAGCTGGCCATCGGCGTCGGCGCGGTGGTAGCTGACGTGCGGAGCGAAGATGTTGCCGTATCCGAAGAAATGCATCTCGCCGGTAGTCGGACAGATTTTCGGATGCGCGGTCATCGCATTGTCAAGCTTGCCGCAGAAGTCGTAGGCGCCCACGGTCTCGAGGTCGTTGGTGATCTCGTAGGGCAGCGACGACTCGACAAGCGCGAGCGTCTTACCGGCGTGGTTCACGACGTGGGTGTTGGCCACGCTTGCCCGCAGATTACGGGTGCCGTCGGCGTTGTAGAGCGGAAACTCCTCCTTGAAGCTGTCGGTGCTCACCCATCGGTTGCGGTACCAGGCGGCCCGTCCGTCCTCGATGCGGACGCCGTGGATCATTCCGTCCCCGAGAAACCAATGTCCGGCCGGCTTACGCGGGTTGGGCCCGTTGCGCAGATACCAGCCGTTCAACTCTGCTGGGATCGCACCTTGTACCGGCAGGTCGAAGGCAGTCAGCTCCTCGGCGACAGGCGCGTAGTTTCCCAACTGGAAGAATTCTCCGGTGCCGAACAGTGATGAGGTATCGGTTTCGTCTGCGGCGGTATCGGTCATCTGGGGGACCTCCTATCGGCTAGTTCACACACTGACACTTCATTAATGACATGTCAATAGTGGACGGTTGTTGCCTCACGGTTCTTAGGCCGGCGGCAAAGCCGCGCGCGGTGATATTCCATTCCTGGAATATCACCGGCCGTACTATTCCGCCATGAGCCTTCGATTTGCCACCCTTGGCCTGCTTGCCCAGCGCCCCGGCAGTGGCTACGACCTGCTCAAGCGGTTCGAGAAATCGATGGCCAACGTATGGCCGGCCACCCAGAGCCAGCTCTACGG
>JBMYXJ010000661.1:0-2103 GCA_049608285.1 Mycobacterium sp.
GGTGGCATCCCCTGCCGTGTAGTCGATGGCCACGGTGTAGGTGTTCGTGGGGTCGGTCTCGTCGAAGAACCGGCGCTTGTACCCGGCTGCGCCGAGCTCAATCATCCGCGACCACAGGGCGCCTTCCATGCCGACGCACTGCAGCACCAGCGGCCCCGTCAGGCTGCGGGTGGCGTTCTGCAGGACGCCGACCCACACCGGCTGCTCCTCGTCGCCCAGGACGATGCTGAGCTGGACCACAGAGCCCTGGTAGACCCCCTCGATAGAGGCAGAGGGCAGCAGCGCGAAGCGAGCCGACGAGACGGGCTGCGCCCACCGGTGAGGGCCTGTGCTGCCCCACTGGATGGAGCACCCGAGGGCATCCAGCTCGGCCTCAGCGCCGGCGAGCGCATGGGAGCTCCACGCCGGCTGCGGGCCGTCGGACAGCACCCGGAGCACGTAGACCGGCGAGCGGGTTGAGGAAAGCGCGCGCTCTGCCCATGCGGTCGACCAGGCCATCAGACCCCCCCGATGGACTTGAGGTGTCCCACCATGGTTGGGTTGCCGAGGTCGGTGGGGCCGTTGAAGACCACCGTCGGGTCCGTCGCGAGGGCGGCAATGGCGTGTTCGTCGGTCTCCAGCGTCATCTCAAGGGTGAAGAACCGGCGGCTCTTGTGCTTGAGCACCTCGACCTCCATCTGGTCCTCAGGCATCCGGAGCACCGGCCAGAATCCGTACTCCCGCACGAGCACGTGGCTCTCCCCGGACCAGTCTGCCCGGATGCTGGAAGCAGGCACGATGCCGCCGTACAGGCTGCCGGGGATGCTGATGGTGCTGTCCACCTCGTGGCCCTCGATGAGCATGCCCGGGGTCGGGCCGTGCAGGCGGAAGCGCTCGCCCACGGTGGGGGTGCCTGCACTGTAGGCCTGCCAGGGAGCCCCCTGCAGGGTCACGAGGCTGCCGGCGGCCGAGGTCGCGAAGGAGGCCCAAGCCTTCGTCTGGTCCTCGGCGAGCGAGACAAGCCCGCCCCGCCGAAGGTACGACGCCATCTCCTCGAGCCGGTCGGCGGTGTCATAGTCCTCGATGGGCCCTGAGGTCACCTTGATGCGCCGTCCACCGGTGAGCTTCGTGAGGTCGCGCCGACCCGACAGGGTGCGGGATGCACGGGTGCGACCGGTCGGCTGCTTCTGCAGGTCGGTCAGCAACCGTCCCAGGCTGATGCGGTCCGGGATGTCGGCGCCCTTGGGCTCCCACCAGACGGCGGCTTCGCTCATCGGGCACCCCCGAGGGCCAGGCCGATGCCGTAGGGGCCGAGGGCGGCGGAGAGGTCTTGCGCGGCCATCCGGGGGTCAGGCGTGACCATCTGCACGTTCATGCCCCCCAGGGTCGGCGAGGTGCGCACGCTGTCCACAGCGGGTACCACGGTCTCGTTCTCGTGAAGGTAGGCCAGCCCGGTGCGGGTGACGTGCCCGCCCTCCTCGAAGAACGGGACCCGCTCAGCGATGCTGCCGATGGCGCCGCCTAGGGCCCCGTCGCCGTTGAAGGGGTTCAGGTCGCCCGTCAGCCCCTTGAGGGCCTCGGCGATGGCCTGCGCGATGTCGCCGGGCAGCTGTTCGAAGACGGCCCCCAGGGCGGTGGCCACCACGTCCACGTGGGCGAACGCCACGGCAAACATGGCTTCGCCCATGGCCAGGGCAATCTCCGGGGCGGCCTCGATGAGCGCGGGCACCAGCCCCGCGAGGCCGTCAATCAGGCCCGTGACGGCCTCGGGGAGGGCGACCAGCTGTTCAGGGAGCGACACGATGGCCGCGGTGACGTCCTCAATCATCGACGCCGACGCGCCGACGATGGACGCGAGGTCGACCACGGTGCCCATGGTGAGCGACAGGGCGGAGAAACCATCCTGCATGGTGTCGGTTTCGCTGGCGACGACGTCGCCCACGGTCGTCTCGAAGGACGACATCCCATCGAGGAGCGTGGCCGCGGCAGCCGTGATGACCTCCTGTTCCTTGGCGGCGGCCTCCTTGCGGGTTGCGGCCTCGTCAACGATGGCTTGCTCGAGGCGTCGGAACTCCTCGGCGTCGACGCCCGGCACGTCCTCCTCCGGGGTCTTGGCCTTGCCCG
>JBMYXJ010000662.1:0-2097 GCA_049608285.1 Mycobacterium sp.
CTTCTTCGACGCCAGCTGCTGCTGTGTTGCAAGGCATCGAGGGTATCAATTCTATCGAGCACGAGTGTCGTTTCGCATTTCAACTCACTTTTCGTCATTGTCGTCAGGCAAACCAGAGTTGGTGAATGGATTGTGTTCCCGTACTTGTCGATCCGGGCCAACGACATCTCCGAAATGCACGTCGAGCTGACCAATAGAGCAAAGGGCACTGAGCCCGACGACAACTCTCCGGCCAACCTTGCAATTAGCCGACCAGTCTATTCGCGCCATCAGGATCTAGTGGAGGATATCGCCGGTAGAGGCACCCGCGCGGAGATGCAGAAGCTGATGCGAGATGCCACCGAAGCCGCTAATGAGATCCGTCGAGAAGCGAATGGCCGGGCGGTCGGAATGGAGAGCTTTGCGCGGGCGATCCCGACATGAACTCCGCAGCGGCCCCAACGCTCCAACTGGAACTGAGCCCCAAGCAGGCCGAGTTCCTGACCGCCGAAGAGGCGTGGGCTGCGTTCGTGGCTGGCCGTGGTACCGGCAAGACATACGTCGGCGGCCGGTGGGCATGGCTTACCTCGATGAAGCATCCGGGCACCGTCGGACTCATCACCGCCAATAGCTACCGGCAGCTAACGCAGGCTACGCTCAAGCCGCTGTTCGCGTTCCTGCATGAGATCGGCCAGGACTACACCTTCAACAAGGCACCCCGGCCCGAGTGGGGCTACGAGTCCACGTTCAAGAAGCACGACGGCATTATCTCGTTCCCCAACGGCACTCAGATCGTCACCCGGTCACTAGAGAACTACGACGACATTCGCGGTTCGGAGTTCGGCTGGGCCTGGTGCGACGAAGTTCGCGACACCAAAGAGGAAGCCTGGAAGGTCATGTTGGCGTGCCTCCGTGGCTCAGGGCCGCGTCAACTCCGCGTGACCTCAACGCCCAACGGTTACGACTTCCTGTTCGAAGTGTTCAAGGAGCAGCCGGAAGCCGCTCGTCGTCTCGGCACCGGCATCAAGCCCTCCCGCCGACTGGTGCAGTCCAGCACGATGGACAACCGGGCCAACCTCGGCCAAGACTTCATCGACTCGTTGGAGTCGTCCTACGACGAAGAGTTCGCCAAGCAGGAGATCCTTGGGCTGTTCGTCAACCTCGGCACGGGACTTGTGTACCCCACGTTCGACCGGATGGCCCACATCACGAACGAGTACGAGTACGACAAGTATCGGCCGCTTCTGCTGTCCTGCGACTTCAACAAGGACCACAACTGCTGGGTCGTGCTCCAGCAACATGAAGGCTTCGACGTTGTCATCGCCGAAATCGTGGTGTCGTCCTCGATAGACCGCAAGCTGGGTGCCAAGAGGCAGCACAGCGGGCTAGCGGCTACGGAGTCTTCCTCGCGGTACTTCTGCGAGATGTTCCCCGACCACGAACACGACATCCTGATCTACGGCGACTACCACGGCGGCGCTGGCTCTAGCCAAACCACGATGACCGACTACAGCGTCGTAGTTGACTACCTCAGGGCTCACCAAAGCAGACCGGTTGGGCTGTTGGCCCGCAGCGGCGCAAAGGGCGGCAATCCCCCGGTTGTTGACCGCACTACCACTGTCAACGCTCGCTTCCGCAGTGCCGCTGGCGAAGAGCGCCTGTTCATCCGGCCCGAGTGCCAGGTGCTGCGGCGCGACCTTGAGCGCGTTGTCTGGAAGGACTCACCGTCCAGCAGCAAGCGCGAGATCGACAAGAGCAGCGACCCCACGCTCACGCACGCGAGCGACGCGCTGGGGTACGCGATGTACTCGCTGTACGGCAAGCCATCCGGCGGCGTCAGCGTTGCCGGCGATGGTCAGTCGCGCAGTGCGGGTGACTGGTACACCGATGACCGCAACGATGCGGCGGGAGAGATGTATGGCTGAACTGAAGACTAGAACCGCACGCGCACACGGCACGTTCCGCGACTTCACATTCCCATGGTCGGCGTTCGTGTCACTCGGCGAGCCGTACGAGGGCGAGAACCCCGATACCGGCGAGCCGGGCTGGATTACCGTACTGACCCTGTCGCACACGCCAAAGCCAGCGACCCGCACCGAGACGCGGCTTGCGTGGCCC
>JBMYXJ010000663.1:0-2091 GCA_049608285.1 Mycobacterium sp.
CCCTACTGGCACAGTTCCGCACCTTCTACAACTATGACCGGCCCCACCGGGCGCTACGCGGCGCTACCCCCGCCGAAGCGTTCGCCGCCACCGGCAAGGCCCGGCCCGCCGACCGGCCCCTACCAGCGCCGGTATTCGTCAGCCGCCACACCGTGGGCGAGAAATCCGGCAACCTGTTCGTCCGGCCCTACAAGGTGAACGTGGGACTGCGCTGGGCCGGACACAACTGCATCAGCATCCGCGATGGCGACCACATCACCATCTTCAGCGGCAACACACTCGTGCGAACCCTGACCGTCGACCCCACCCGCAACTACCAGCCCGGGGAGAAAACCACGCGAACCTACCGCACCCGCGAACCCAAACCGTCACCATGACTGTCAGCGATGTCCCGAGACAAAAGTGTCAGCGATGTCCCGAGACACCACACGTCGCTCACCGCCGATAACCACGCCGAAACTTAGGGGGAACTTCTTGGCGTCAGCCGGACCAGCGGGATCTTGCGCGAGGTCTTGCTCTGGTAAGCGTTGTACCGATCCCCGTTGTTCTCGTTGACGAACGCCCACAGCCGTGGATAGTCAGGGTCATCGGCGAGTACGGGCGTTGCGGTTACCGCGAATCTCCTGGGCCCTATATTGATTTCGATGTCGGGGCCGGCCTTGAGGTTGTGATACCAGCCGGGGGCTTTTGAATCACCTCCCTTGGAGGCGACGACATAGTAGTTGCCGCCTTCGGGGAAGTAGGACAGTGTGTTCGTCCGCTGCTTGCCGGTCTTCGCCCCGACGGTGTGGAGCAGCAGGCTCGGCGGGGCTCCCGGAAGTGGAATGCGATGTCCGATGCGTCCGTTGGTGCTTTGGTAAATCTTGTCGTGCAGCATCAGCAGCCGGGATCCGGCGCGCTCTTCGATCCAGTTCGCAATGCCCATACGATCAATCCTTGTCTGTGGAGTCTATTTGCGCCAGTGCCTGGCGCAGCAACCGTCCCGTTTCCTCCCGGTTGGCGTCCCGGCGCAGCAGCATGCCCTTGGCGAACGACAACTTGTCGCCGTCTCGGCGCGGAACCACATGCAGGTGGATGTGGAAGACGGACTGGAACGCAGCCTTGCCGTCGTTGATAGCGAGGTTGTTGCCGTTGGCGTGCAGACCGGAAACGCGGGCCGCGTTGGCGATGCGCTGCCCGATCGTAGCCATCCTCGCCAAGGTTTCCGGCGGCGTATCGGTGAGGTCGACGGTGTGACGTTTGGGGATGACCAATGTGTGGCCGCGGGTGAACGGGCGGATGTCCAGAATGGCGAGGTGCTGGTCGTCCTCGAAGATCTGGATGGCTGGAGCGTCGCCAGCGACGACCGCGCAGAACACACAAGACATCCCGTCACGCTAGCCCGGCGGAAAAACTGCGGCGCACCCCGGCCAGGCGCAGAATGACCGATATGAACCCCGATGAACTCGCATTCGCTGGTGCTGGGCGACAAGCACGCTTGTTGAGAGAGGGTGCGATCACCTCGCCTGAGCTGATCGAGGTGTACCTCAGCCGTATTGCGGCGCTCGACCCGGTGCTGCGGTGCTATCGCGTGGTGATGGCCGACAGCGCACGACGCGATGCGGCCCAGGCGCAAGCTCGCCTCGATGCCGGGCAACAGCTGCCGCTGTTGGGGGTGCCGATCGCGATCAAGGACGACGTCGATGTCGCCGGCGAGGTGACCGCCTACGGAACCGCCGCGCACGGGCCGGCTAGGACCCGCGACGCTGAGGTGGTTCGACGCCTGCGCGCCGCGGGTGCCGTCATCCTTGGAAAGACGGCTGTGCCGGAAATGATGATCTGGTCCTTCACCGAAACAGTGACCTACGGAGCGACGCGCAACCCCTACAACACCGATCTCACGCCCGGTGGCAGCAGCGGCGGCAGCGGTGCCGCGGTTGCGGCGGGCCTGGCCGCGCTGGCGCAGGGTTCTGACGGCATGGGATCGATCCGGATTCCGTCCACGTGGTGCGGCCTGTTCGGTCTCAAGCCCCAACGTGACCGGGTCCCGCTGGCACCGCACGACGATGCCTGGTGTGGGCTGAGCGTGAACGGCCCGATGGCGCACACCGT
>JBMYXJ010000664.1:0-2088 GCA_049608285.1 Mycobacterium sp.
TCGGCCCGAGCGTGCCGGCGACGTAGCGGGGCTTGTCCGGGGTGCTGAACTCGTCGCAGGCCGTGCGCGCCAGGGCAGCACCGGCATAGTTCAGTTCGTAGCTCAGTTCCTCCATGTCGTAGTCGGAGAGCGAGACCGCGTTCGCGTTGAAGGTGTTGGTCTCCAGGATGTCGGCGCCCGCTTCGAGGTACTCGCGGTGGATCCCCTCGATGATCTGCGGCTGCGTCAGGGTGAGCAGGTCGTTGTTGCCCTGCAGATCGCTGGGCCAGTCCTTGAACCGCTCGCCGCGGTAGCCGGCCTCGTCGGGCCGGTCCCGCTGGATCGCCGTGCCCATCGCGCCGTCGATCACCATGATCCGCTGCCTCAGAGCTGCGGTCAGCTCGTCGGTGCAGTCGGGGCGAATGTTTTGTTCAAAGGTGTTGACGGAAGCGCTCACGAACGTTCCTTCGGTAGCGAAAGGCATCGTTGGCTCTGCCGAGCGTGCCGCGTGCCCAGCACGCCCTCACCGACCGACACACGGTCCAACGAAACGTCGAGTAAGGCGGTGTCGTAGTCAAGGTGGTTTGCGCCAGTCACACGCCTAGCGTAATCGGAACCGCAAACGTGGCCGCGGGTTGATGCCCGCCATCGAGTCCATGCAGGGCTTACGCTAAGCTTGTGACCCCCTCGGATTTCAGCGGTCCGAAGCCATCCGACCTACCCGCACTGCACGACACCATCATCGTCGCAGCCTTCGAGGGATGGAACGACGCCGGCGATGCGGCCAGCGATGCCCTGGGGCACCTGGACTCCATATGGCAGGCCGACACACTTGTCGAGATCGAGGATGAGGCCTACTACGACTACCAGGTAAACCGCCCGGTGATTCGCCAGGTGGACGGCGTTACGCGGGAACTTGTCTGGCCGTCGATGCGCATCTCACACTGCCGCCCGCCAGGCAGCGACCGCGATGTCGTGCTGATGCACGGCGTGGAACCCAACATGAGGTGGCGAACCTTCTGCGCGGAGTTGCTGACCATCGCAGACAAACTCAACGTCCAGACCGTCGTTATCCTTGGTGCATTGCTTGCCGACACTCCCCACACGAGGCCTGTGCCGGTATCGGGCGCGGCATACTCCTCCGACTCGGCGGAGACGTTCGGCCTGGAGGAGACCCGATATGAGGGGCCCACCGGCATCGCCGGTGTGTTCCAGGACGCGTGCGTACGGGCGGGGATACCCGCTGTGACGTTTTGGGCGGCAGTCCCCCACTACGTGTCGCAGCCACCAAATCCCAAGGCTACGGTCGCATTATTGCGGCGGGTCGAGGATATCCTCGATATCGAGGTGCCTCTTGCCGATCTGCCTGCGCAGGCCGAGGAGTGGGAGCAGGCGGTCACCGAGATGACCTCCGAAGACGACGAGATCGCCGAGTACGTCCAGTCGCTGGAGGAACGCGGCGATGCCGAGGTCGACATGAACGAAGCAATCGGAAAGATCGATGGTGACGCGCTGGCGGCTGAGTTCGAGCGCTACCTGCGGCGCCGAGGGCGGTAGCCACGCCGGTCAGAAGAATCCGACCGCCCTGGCGCCCGCTGGTGTGCGTACAGATCGATTTTCCGACCGTATTCGCGATCTGAACACACACCAGCGCCGCGGTCGATGCCGCCGATCACCGCTCTTCCAGCTCTGCTGTCCGGCAACTCATCGACCGGTCGAGAGCAACCACCTCGGCGTCCATCCGCGGTAGCAGGTCGGGAACGAACTCCACCACCGGTCGCTCACCGACCCGCGTCGACAGGAGCGGTTTTAACCATCGGAGCGCACCGACCCAGCCCGGGCAGTTCACTTGTCGTCTGCGCTTCTCGATGCCGGAGACGAAGGCTTCCCCGCAAGCCTCCACGGATGTCGTTCTGTTCAGCGGGAACGGCAGCCTGGTCAACATCTCGGCGAACACCGACAGGTCGGCCTTCGTGTCGCGAAACAGCGGGGTGTCGATCCAGGACATATGTGCCGAGCCGACGTCGACTCCGCGGTGCCCCACCTCCAGTCGAACAGCGTTGGCGAACTGCTCGACCGCTGCCTTGGTAGCGTTGTACGGAGCCATAC
>JBMYXJ010000665.1:0-2084 GCA_049608285.1 Mycobacterium sp.
CGGCGATCGAGGGGTTGGCCCGTGTCGATGTGGTGTGTGCCGACAAGACGGGAACCCTGACCGAGAACGGAATGCGCCTCAGCGATCTGTTGGGGCTGGAAACCGGCGAGCGGGACATCAGCGCCGTGGCGGCTATTCTGGCCCAGCTGGCCGCCGACGATCCACGGCCCAATGCCAGCATGGCGGCCATCGCTGAGGCCTATGACTCGCCGCCGGGCTGGATCGCGACAGCCACGGCTCCGTTCAAATCGGCAACCAAGTGGAGCGGCACATCTTATAAAGGGCAGGGCAATTGGGTGATCGGCGCACCCGACGTGCTGCTCGATGCCGGGTCGGCGGTCGCTGAACAAGCTGAGCAGATCGGCGCGAGGGGCCTGCGCGTGCTGCTGCTTGGTTCCAGCCAGTTGCCCGTCGATGATCCCGCCGCCCCCGGCGTAGTCACGCCTGCTGCGCTGGTAGTTCTCGAACAGCGCATCCGCTCCGACGCCCGAGACACTCTGGATTACTTTCACTCACAAAAGGTCTCAGTCAAGATAATCTCGGGCGACAACGCGGTGTCGGTAGGCGCGGTGGCCGGTTCGCTCGGGATCAAGGGCGAGGCTATGGACGCCCGCGCCCTGCCAGGCGGGCCCGATGAGCTCGCTGACGAGATCGAAAACTTCACCACGTTCGGCCGGGTGCGGCCCGACCAGAAACGTGCGATGGTGCACGCGTTGCAGTCACGCGGGCATACGGTGGCCATGACCGGTGACGGGGTCAACGACGTCCTGGCACTCAAGGACGCCGATATCGGTGTCGCGATGGGGTCAGGTAGCCCGGCGTCGCGCGCGGTGGCGCAGATCGTGCTGTTGGACAACAAGTTCGCGACGCTGCCCTATGTAGTAGGCGAGGGTCGTCGGGTCATCGGAAACATCGAACGTGTTTCCAATCTGTTCCTCACCAAGACCGTCTATTCGGTGCTGCTAGCGATTCTCGTCGGGTTCGCCGGCCTGTCTGCCAGGTTGTTCGGGACCGATCCTCTGCTATTTCCTTTCCAACCGATCCACATCACGATTGCGGCCTGGTTCACCATCGGAATCCCCGCTTTCATCCTCTCGTTGGCTCCGAACAAAGAGCGCGCCCGTCCTGGATTCGTACGGCGGGTGATGACTTCGGCTCTGCCGTCGGGGCTCGTCGTTGGGGTCGCAACGTTCACGTCCTACCTGCTGGCCTATGAGGGTCGCGCGGCCACCGAGATCGAGCAGACCCAGGCGTCCACCGCCGCGCTGATCACGCTGCTCGTGTCCGCAGTGTGGGTGCTGGCTGTGATTGCCCGGCCCTACGAATGGTGGCGGGTGGCGCTGGTCGCGGCCTCTGGTCTGGCCTATGTCGTAATTTTCAGCATCCCGCTGGCCCGGGAGCTGTTCATGCTGGATACGACCAACGTGGTCACGGCGTCGAGGGCGTTGGGTGTCGGCCTGCTCGGAGCTGTCGCCGTGGAGGTGATCTGGTGGGGTCAGGGCCGCGTCCTCGGTGAACGCCGGAGGTTGTGGCGCCAGCGCGAGCGGTAGGTGTGCACTGCTCAGCGGTCGCGTGATGGGCTCAGAGCAGGACTATTGCGACGCAGCCGACGCCGCTTCATCGAGTATCGCGCGCATGGCTGCTTCGGCTGCCGTTGGTTCACCCATCCTGATCGCACGGGCGACGTCATCGTGTAATTCGATGGCGGCTGGGTTGGGTGTCGCGGGCATCATGCCGTCATGGATGCGGCTGGTGAGCACCTCGGCGACGACGGCGTTCAAGGCCCGATACATCTCATTGCCACTGGCATCGAGCAGGGTCTTGTGAAAGAGCTTGTCCGCCAACAAGTATGCATCGAGATCGCCGGTTCGCCCATGCATTACCATGTCGGACACTGCAGCTGCCATTGTCCGGCATTGATGGGCATTAGCGCGCTTTGCTGCCAGTGCCGCGGCGGCCGGCTCAACTCCTTGCCGTAACTCCGACAGTGAAATCATCTGCGCTGCACGGTCGCCCGACTCAATCCGCCAGCGAATCAGCTGGGGATCTAGGACGTTCCACTTGTCTGCGGATTGAATCGTGAT